>JAAZYN010000624.1 GCA_014239625.1 Myxococcales bacterium
TGAGCCACGGGCGGACCCTGTACGCCGAGCTCCTCGGACGCATCCAGGCCCGCGAACAGCTCCTGTTGGAGGACAGCGCGCACATCATGCGCCAGGTCGTCAACGGCATGGAGGAGGCCCACGACCAAGACATCATCCATCGGGACATCAAGCCCGACAACATCATGCTCCAGCAGGTAGCCGGCGACCCTTACTTCGTGCGGCTGCTCGACTTTGGCCTGGCCAAGTTCGTGGACGAACGCTCGCACACCTCCATGACCGTCGGCACTCCGATGTACATGGCACCCGAGCAGCTCGACAAGTCCACCATCGGGCCGTGGACCGACATCTACGCGATGGGGGTCATGGCCTTCGAGCTGTTTACCGGACGACGCGCTTTTCAGGGGGACTTTCAAGACATCTACAGCCAAAAGCTCAGTCACGACTACGACCCTCTCTGGCGGGCCGCGGACATCCCGATCCCCGATGTGATGACGCAGTTCTTGCGCACCGCCATGGCGATCAACCCCGACGAGCGCTTCCAGAGCTGCTCGCAGTTCCGAGCCGCTATGGAGAAGGCGTTGTCGGGGCAGCATCAGGCCGGCCTGCAGACCGTGGAGATCGCCTATCTAGTTGATGAGGAGCTGCGCCCCAACACCGACGGCCGGGCGCCCGCGGGGGCCGCCACCGCGACCCAGGAGCGACCGGAGCTCGGCAGCCAGAACACGGTGCAAGCCCCACCCAGCGACCGGGCGAACCCCGCGTCGAGTCGACGACCACTGCTGGCCGGGACGCCGCCCCCCATGTCGTCCGATACGATGCGACCCGGACACGACCAGGTCGCCGCCCCGCCTATCGGCGCCCCCAAGGACGTTCCGGCGCCCGCGCTGACGCCCACGGGTCCTGACGACGCTCCCTCCCCCTCTCGAGCCGAGGGCGTCCTACGCGGCCTGAGCCTCGGCTTCGTGATGCTCGCGATCGGCCTGCTGGGGGCGGTCTATTTCATCAGCAAGGCCGAGGTGGTTCTGACGAGCTTCCAGGTGTACAGCGGGCCATCGGCGCGCGCTGGTGAACCGACGGTGCTTCGGATGACCGCTCACGCCAGCGACGGCCGACGGGATCTGCCGGTGGAGGTCAAGGCAGTCCGGATCGCGGGCGAGACGGCACCCTATACGCTCGTCGGTGACCGACCTACCTACGTGAAGGTGGTGCTGCCCCACACCACACAGAAGGACATCGACGTCGAGCTGGAAGCGACGAGCAACGGGGTCCACAAGAAGCTCAGGACGGCGCTGAACGTGCAGGGACCTGCCGCGTTGGATGAGCGGCCACCGTTTCCCGAGCACATCGAACGTCACCTGCAAGCAGGCTCCGAGCAACATGTGACGCTGCTCCCCGAGTCACAGGCCCTGATCCGCGGTATGAGCAATCGGGTCTTGATCCGAGTGCGGGACCTCCACGGAGAGCCCATCGGGGACGCCGACGTCACGGTCGGCAACAAGGTGTTGTTTCCCGCTGGAGTGAGGCCCAGCAAACGAACCGACCCCAATGGCCTCATCGCCATCGAGGTCCGCGATGAGGGACGCCCGATGTACACGTTCACCCTCGACGCCAAGAAAGGGGTCGCCGGTTTCCAGCTGGAGCGACGGCTGGCGACCCACCCACGCCAGATGCAGCTGGGTGTGGACCCGCCCGTGACGCCCTCTAGTGAGAGCCCAAACATCCGCTTACGCACATGGAAACCCGCGACCCATGCATACTGCGAGTTGGTCTACGGGGAGGTGGTCGTCTGGGCGCGTTACGTCACCACCGACAGAGGGCTGGCCGCGGTTCGCCCCCCGCCCGTTCCGAGCGGACGCTATGACATGCAGTGCTACGACCATCCGGCTTCCCCCGGCAGCGCATACGCATCGGTCCCGGTGATCGTCTCCAACCAAGAGCCGCTGGCCGCCATCATCGACGAGGTCAAGCGGCACAAACTGCCAGCGGGGGCCGCCGTGGACCCACCTGAGGACAGCGACCGGGCCTTGGCGATGGCCTATTGGCTGGCCGTCTTGCGCCGACCGCTGGCCGAGCCGCAGCTCGTCGTCGACACCCGCGCCCGGGACATCGAGGCCCACGACGAGGACCGCAAGCTGCGACAGAGCCGTATCCTGAGTGCCCTCGGGGTCGTTGTCCTGTTGTTCGTGCTGTGGATCACCGACGGCGTGCTGAAGACCGTCATCGCCACTCGCGAGAGGCTACGCGAGTTCGACGACCGGAGCTCCCCTGCGCCGAACCGGCTCATCAAATTCCGCGGGGTCATCCTGATATTGGTGCTGGCCGGCGCCATCGCGTTGACCATCTTGGGTGTGTTCTGGCTGGTCATCAACGTGACGTGATGGTTCCCCCTCGGCAGCGGTGGATACAGGGACCGCTCATGCGGGCGCTTCGACGTGAGAGAGGGGGGGCGAAGAGGGCCGGCGAGGACGTCGGCCTGGCGGCTGAGGCGGGTCGACAGTTGAATCGTTCGGGCGCCTCGTGCGTAAACAGTCAGCAGATGTTTCGCGCCACACTCGTCATCGCCCTTGTCTGCTCCTCGAGCTTCGTCGCGCCCGCCGAAGCCTCGGCGAAGAGACCCCAAAAGATCGCCCGGTGCTCCGTGCATCAACCCGGTGGCGAGACCCGCCTGCGGGCCGTGACCGACGTTCGCACCGGGGCCTGCACGGGCTTCGAGATCCTCGACCGCAAGGGGCGAGCGATCATCGTCCACCACGACGCGTTCTACGGCAACGGCCGACTCGTCAGCTCCCTCGATGGACGGCGCGTCCTCTTCGTCAACGACTTCCCGCAAGGGACGCTCAAGCGCGACGGGACCATCGCCCCTCTCAACCGACCCAAGGACGTGATCGAAAAGCGCGGCGCTCGGATCGAAGCGCTGGTGTTCTTCTTCGATGGCCGAAAGGTGGCCAGCCACTATCTAGAAGACCTGCTGGTGCGACCGTTCCTGGTCGACACCACCCCCACGCAGGTGCAATGGCTCACCGGTGATGTGAGCTTTCTCAGCCAAGCGCTGAGCAAGACGGTGACGGTGACCACGACCTCCTTCCGACACTATCGCTTCGACAGCGAGACCGGCAAGGCGGTTTCAGCAAACGACAGCAACCATTGGCACCAATGCT
>JAAZYN010000625.1 GCA_014239625.1 Myxococcales bacterium
CTGGCCAAATTCACCGACGAGCGCTCGCTGACCTCTACGGCCGTCGGTACGCCTGTCTATATGGCGCCCGAGCAGCTCACCCGAGGGCGCATCGGCCCGTGGACCGATCTCTACGCGCTCGGGATCGTGGCCTACCAGATGCTCACCGGTATGAGCCCCTTTCCCGGCAGCAGCCAGCAGGCGATCTTGACCAAGAAGGTCGATCCCTCTTACAGCCCGACCCGCCGCCTGTCGGAGCGCTCGCTTCCAGCATACATGGTCGGCTTCTTCGAGGCCGCTATCCATCGCGATGAGTCCGCCCGGTTCCAAGACGCGGGCCAGTTTCGAAGCGCGTTGCGCGAGCTGCACGGGTCCATGGCCGCGCACCCGCAAGCGCATGTGGTTCGTGACATCAGCGAGATCGTGGACGAGGTGTCGCTGATGAAGGCGCGCCGGAGCGGCGATCTGCCCAGCATGTCCGATCCCGACGCGGCGCCGGTAGCGGCCTTCCCTTCGGCGCCCGTGGACATGGGCACGGGGCCGGGGCTCGCCCATGATGTCACGATGGCGTCCGATCGCTTGGGACCGGCCGTCGCGCCCGGGCCGCCCGCTCAGTCGGTGGAGGGCGAGGAGCCCTCGCCCAAGAAGTCGCCGTGGCCTTTCATCGGCGTCGGCGCGGCCATCGCGGCGTCCTTGGCGGTGGCCCTTGTGGTCGCTACGAGCGGGGGAGACGAGGCCCGAGAGGTCACCGACGCACCGGCTGTCGTTGGGGGCACCGCGGCGCCATCCGTTGAGACGCAGGCCGACCGCTCCAACCGCAACACGGCCCCGGCGGTGGTGCCCGACGCCCGCCCGTCGGGCTCTGAGATACCGGGGCTGGCCGCCGGTCAGGCTCGGGCGATGAAGATGAAGGCGCTGCTCATGGTCGCGCGGGAGCACGCCCGGCAGCGCCGCTGGAAGGACGCGCTGACCGCTTATGGCGAGGCGCTCGCGCGAGACGCTGACAATGACGAAGCGCGTGCCGGGTTTCGGAACGCCAGCGCCGAGCAGAGCCGCGCTCAGGCTATCAGTGCAGCGACGAAGCTTCTGGACGCACAGGATTTTAGCGGGGCGTCGGCGGCCTTGTCGCCTCTCGGCGACGTCAGCGGGAGCGCGCACGCCGGCGAGATCGCTGCCTTGAGGGAGCGGTTGGCGGCGGCGCAGGTGGAGGCCCCCGCGGCGTCGACGGGCAAGAGCGCGCCAGCGGTGAAACGGTCCGGAGTCAAGGCCGCGAGGTCGACGGCGCCGACCGCTCAGCCCGTGGTCGCCCAGCCTCTGCCCGCGGTCACCGCGCCTCCGCTCAGCGGGGCGCCGGCGGCCGCGGACCGTGGTCGGCCCAAGGCTGCGGCGAAGCATCGGGTCGACCGGCGCCCCAAGGCCAAGACGTCGTCGCCGGCCGGCGCCAAGACGGCGCCCCCTCCGCGCGACACGACCGCGTCTTCGGGGGCCGAGACACGGCCGCCACCACGCGGCGACACCGCCGCGTCGGAGCCACCTGGCGCGTCAAAGCGGAGAGCGGGGACCATGGTGAAGGTCGACAAGCTCGGAAAGACGGAGCGCCGCGCAAGGCCCAAGGCTAAAAAGGTGAGCAGCTGCGAGCCCCCACGAGTAGAGTGCGAGGCCTTGCGCAAGGCGTGTGTGCCCAAGCCCTTGTGCGTTCGCGCGACCTTACGCAAGAGCCGCAGATAGAGGCCCTGCGAGCAGGTTGACGCGGCCCCTCGGTGGCAGCACCATGCGTGGACCGAAGCCGGAGGAGAAGAGACCGCATGAGGAGAGTCGTCATCACAGCGTCGCTGACCGTCGCGTTGCTGGCCGTCGGCCCTTGGATGTCGATGACCTCGTCGGCGCGCGCTGACGCCCCCATCAAGTCGCTATACGTCGGCCTGCACGGTGGCGCCGACGTCCCGCTGGACGACTGGGACTTCGGCCAGGTCCGGCAGAATCGGCCCGAGATCGGTGGCGTCGTAGGGCTGCGCGTCGGCCTGCACGCGACGTGGTGGTTGGCTGCAGAGATCGGCGTGACGACAGACATCTTTGCAGACGACGCCGGTGGGTCCAACGTCGCCCTCAACATCTCGGCAGACCTCTTGTTTCACCTCATCAAGGGTGACTGGGTGCCTTTCCTCGACGTCGGCGCTGGCGCGTTCGTGTTGGCCGCCGGTGACCTGGACGGAGACGCCGATTATCACATCCACTGGGGCCTCGGCGTCCGCGGGATGTTGCTCGACTTCGTGGCGCTGCGAGTGGACGCGCGTCACATTCTGGGGGACCCTGCCGCCACCGACGCGGTGTTCTCCAACCTGCTGGAGCTCACCGTCGGGGTCGATGTCTACGCGTGGCAGGAGGACCACACTCCGCCGGATACGGACAAGGACGGCGTCGCCGATCCCGACGACGCCTGCGTGAACGAGGCGGGAACCGCCGCCACCGGGGGGTGCCCAGACGGTGACGGCGACGGCGTCGTCGATAGTCAAGACAGCTGCCCCGCCACGCCGGGTAAGGCGGATCTCAAGGGGTGCCCCGACACCGACGGTGACGGCATCGCTGACAGCAGCGACCGCTGCCCCAAGGAGGCCGGCGCCACCGAGCTCAAGGGTTGCCCCGACGGCGATGGCGACGGGATCGCCGACATTGACGACAGCTGCCCGAAGGCGGCGGGTGAAAAGAGCCGCAAGGGCTGCCCACCGCCGGACAAGGACTCGGATGGCGTCATCGACAGTGAAGATGAGTGCCCCTCCGCGCCAGGCACGCCGGCGCACAAGGGGTGTCCAGACACCGACGGCGACGGGATCCGGGACCGCGACGACACGTGCCCGAAGCTGCCCGGGGTCAAGGAGGAGAGCGGCTGCTTGCCCAAGGAGGTGTCCAGGTTCACTGGCGCCATTCGCGGTATCCAGTTCGCGAGCGGCAGCGCCACGATCCGCCGCAGCGCCTTCCGGACGTTGGACCGGGCGGTAAAGCTGCTGGGCAAATGGTCGGCGATTCGCTTGCGCGTGGAGGGACACACCGATGACCGCGGCGAGGGCAACATGAAGCTGTCTCAGGATCGCGCCGCCGCCGTCGTCGCTTATTTCGTCTCCAAGGGACTCGACGCCAAACGGTTCGTGGCAAAGGGCT
>JAAZYN010000626.1 GCA_014239625.1 Myxococcales bacterium
ACCGACGTCGACGTTGTCGAAGGAATGCAGTTCGACCGCGGCTACCTGAGCCCCAACTTCGTGACGGACGCCGAGAAGATGGTCGTGTTCCCTTGAATGGCCTCCACGCGGCGGGTCGAAAAGCTGCGCCCGTCGCGGACGCGCCAGACCTCGTAGTCGATGGGCCGGCCCGGCTCTCCCTGACGCAAAAAGTAGGCGTGAAGCGAGTGAGCGTGCCGGTCGGGGTCGTCGACCGTTCGCGCCGCCGCGAGCAGCCCCTGGGCCGCCACCAACCCCCCGAAGATCCGTGGTCGCCCAGTGTCGATCGGGTAGCCGCGAAACAGCCCGTCCTCGACCCGCTCAAGCTCGAGACGCCGCAACAGGACGGCCGCAGAGTGACCCTGCGTCGGCTCGACACCCCGCCCCTGCCCGGCCGGCCCGGCGTCGCTAGTGGAGGCGGCAGACGGATCCGGCGACGAGTCTGCAGGCGACGAGTCTGCAGGCGACGAGGCCGCAGGCGACGAGGCCGCAGGCGACGAGGCCGCAGGCGACGAGGCCGCAGGCGATGAGGCCGCAGGCCGGAGGGGCGCCGGTTCGCCCACCCCATCCGCAACCTGAACCCCTCCCGCGGGCGTCTCCGCGGTGGCCGGCTTGTTCGGCTGCAACGCGCCCGCCGCGACCGGGGCCAACGCCTTGCCGAAGGCGGTCCCGACCCCCGCCAACAGCTGGCGCATCAGCTGTTGTGCGCCAGTCTCCTCGCCGCCCTCCTCGCCCGAGGGGCTGAGCCCCATCCCGCCTGACATCATCGCCTGCCCCAACCCCGCAGCCAACGCCTGCATGACCTTCGGCGCGTGCTTCTGGACGGTGTCGTTGTCGAGCGAGAACGAGAGGTTGCCGTCGATGTCCACCTGCTGGTCGTCGAGGATCTCACCGATCGCCCCCTCCAACGCCTTGTCGATCTGCTGGCGCCACTTGGGCTTGGCCTCTTCATCCTCGTTGCTCTTGCTCGCCAGCCGCTCTTTCCACTTGCGACGCAGCTCGTCGAGCAGGGCCACCTTCTCTGGAGCGCTAGCCTGCGGCAGGGCGCTGATGCGCTGAATCTCAACTTCGAGCTCGGCAAACTCAGCGTCCAGCTCACTGAGCACCTCTTGCGCGATGACCCGGTCGGCCCGGTCGGAAATCTGCCCGATGTCACTCACTGCTCAACGCTCTCCCTCAGAACTTCAACAAGTAGACCGCCCCGGCGAGGCTCCGCAGACCGCGCTTGTCGAGCGCTCGCTCGAGGCTCGTGATCAGCGAGCCGTGCTCCATGAAACGACCCACATTGTAGAAGCACTCGACCGCCGCCTCATCCAGCTCCTTGACGAAGGCCTCGTCATCCATGGCGTCACCCTGGTTGAGGGCGGCCAGCACCTTGGGGTGGCTGAACAGCAGGAACTTCTGGCAGGCCATCTCCGTCAGCAGTCGAAGCAGGAACGTCATGAGGTCCGGGGCCTCGACCACGTTCCGATTGTACCAGTAGTAGATGGCGACGTTGCGCAGATACTGGTCGACTCGAGCCTGCGCCCGCGAAAGCGTCATATCCCGCCGCGTCGCGTACTCCTTGAACACTCCCTCGAGCGAGCGCATGTGGTTGCTTTTGCGCCACTCTGCCTCGCTCAGGCTGACCAAGCGCGACAGATCGTCGTAGGACGAGAAGACGCCGTGGATCAGCTTGCGAAATTTGGGACGAATGGACGTCGCCGGGAGCTCCGGATGGACCAGCTGCCGGGCCAGGATAATCACCAACCCGCTGGGCGTCTCCAAGGACGTGAAGCGCTCACCGATCTCACGCCGAACCGCCGGGTTCGACAGCATCGCCATCTCACGCTCGACGGCGCTGACGTCCTGGTCGAAGTTGTCCTTGCGCAAGATGGCCGACGTGCGCTTGGCAAACCAGATCATGTGAAACAGGCGCTGCCTGACGGTCTGGGACTCGTCGCGTAGGAGCTTCACGACGAAATCGCGACACTCCAACATCATCCGCAGATAAGGCCGAACGTCCCTCAGATCCATGTTCTGCTGCGGCACGCGACGGCCCACCGAGGCTATGTCGAACGGCACCTCCTCGGTGGCGTCGTCAAAGAGCAGCAGCTGACGAGAGACCTCCGGACAGCTCGCCACGGCGGTGACCTCCATCCGATCACCCAGGCGTACGAATTTTCGTGGATACAGCGCGCAGGTGTCGCTCAGATAGCTGGCCCCGAATACGGCCTGGATGTGGCACAGCCCAGTGGGCTCTTGCATCGGACAGCACCCGGTCTCCGGCGACATCTTGATGGTGTATCGCTCGCGGTCCCTCTTCTTTTTGGGTTTATGGACCCGGATGGCCTTCCGGTACCGGTCGCGCGTCGCTCCAGGCGCGAACGCCATGGCGATGTTCATCTTGTCGTAGGTGCGCTTGTCGATGTCGACGCGCCAGAAGTAGCAGCAGTGGTCCTCGCAATCGGGACCAATACAACCAAACCGGTCGGTATAGGTGAGCGTGATCGCCTCGCCGCTGCCGGCGACGCCATCGCTCTGCCGAGGGTCGACGCCCTCGCCTCGCACCGTGGTACGTTCCACTTCGCCCATTGGCAGGAGCCTACCCGAGTTCACTCGCGCTGTAAGCGTGCGATCCGAAACCCGGACAGACCGGGCAGGTCATCATAGGAGATGTGGACGCCGCGCATCACGTTGAACGCATGCGGGTCCAGATAGATGTGCACCCCCTGCTCGCGGATGACTACGTCGTCGGGGGCCGCGACGGCTTCGAAGGCGAAATCGCAGTCGTCACGACGACCGCTCGGGCCCGCCAGCAAGCGCAGCCCTGCCCCGGGGACCCCGGCGTGGTGGGCCATCAATCGAATCTGCCGCGCGGCCTGAGCGGTCAGCGTCACCGGCGGTCGGCCCTGGCGCGAGCCAGGCCAGGATGGCTCGCGCCCCCGATCCCGATGAACCCCCGGCGAGCGTGGTGGGCTGGAGTCCATCGGCACCGCCCGGCGGCCGCGGATGGTCACCTCTTCGACGATGACCCGAGGCCCCGGCCCGCGCAGGGTGTGTGTCGCCTGGCTTCGTGGGGGGCGCACCGGCGCCGGCGCCGACGTCGGGTGGAGCGGCTCCGCAGGGCGCTGTCG
>JAAZYN010000627.1 GCA_014239625.1 Myxococcales bacterium
GTGGCCAGCGTCCGCACCACGTCGAACCGCTCCTGGACCGTCATGTCCGGTAGGAACACCATCCGAGAGGTCTGCGCCAGCCCCGACGCGCTGTGGCAGTTGGAGCAGTCGACGGCCATGATCGGGTCCCAGATCTGGCTCTGAAAGAAGGTCAGGTCATCCGAGCAGCCCACCACGCCGTCCGCGCCGACCACCGCGTCGGGTTGGCCGCCGTCGGGCGATGTCGGCCCATCGCCGAGCTGGCTCGCGTCCGAGGTGGGCGTGTAGGCCGGCCCCCAGCTGTTGGCCGGCTCCTCGATGAGGCCGGTGCAGCTCATCGCCGCGGCGACCGCAATCAAGCCTGTGACCTGTCGCAATGTGTCGCTCATCGGTCCTCCGTGAAACCTCGCTCGGCGAGTCTATCAGAGGTCGTGCCTTCGTTTGAAACCCGTCCGCGAGTGGAGCTGACGGTGGCATCGGCGCTCAGGCCCGACAACGCCGTGGGGGGGCTCTGAAGTCGCCGGCTCGAGTCAGGGGCAGGCCCCCTCCTGTTTGACATGCTGCCCTTCGATGTTCGCCTGGCACCGCGAGGGATAGGTAGCCCCATCACAGCCGCAGACCTCGACGGGCTCCGCTGCGGCGCAGCTCGACGGTCTCGGCAGGCAGACGCCGGGTCCGCCGCAGACCTGCCGTTCGCAGTACTCGCCGGCGGCGCAGATGATCCCGCTGGGCTGACAGTGATCGCCGTGTTCGGTCGGAGTCCCTCCGGGGATCGTCAACGTCGCGCCGTCTCTGACCGCGTTGAGGTCAAAGGCCTCCAACCGTCCGTCCGCGAGCGCGGCTCCCCCGCCGCAGCCGGCGACGAAGACGCGATCGTCGATGAAGACCGGCAGCGAGTATCGGATCCCGTTGCTGGTGAGGTCGTGTATCGCGACGATGGCGCCGTCGGCTGCGCGTATCACCCAGAGGCGCCCCGGGAAGGTCTCGACGACGAACACGAAGGTGGTCCCGTCGACCTCGTACAACGCCGGCCGGCCCGGGTGGCGCCTGAAGGAGGTGATGGCGGCGTCGCTCCCGAAGTTGGGCGCGGTCCACACCAACTCCAGCATGGGCGCGGGCCCGTCGTTGATGACGATGCCCGCGACTCCGGCTGGGTGGGTCGCGTCGAAGTTGAAGCCCGCCACGATGATCATCGTCTCGCCGCTGTCGGGGTTGATCCACACCAGCGGCTGGGTCACGAACTGTCCGGCCCAGGTCGCGCTACATCGATCGTCTTTGGTGCCGCACGGCTGAATGACCGGCAGCCGGTCGAGCATCGTCCCCATGTGCTCGCGGTCGATGAGGTACACCGCGCCGTCTTTGGCCGCCTGGACGAGGACCCGACGCCCACTGGGCAGCGTCACCGCCACCGGCGCGCTGCTGCCGAAGTCCGCGTCGAGGGTCCCGTAGCATTCTTGGAACGTCTCGCCGTCGCAGTGTCCGTTTTCGGGGGCGAAGGTCTGGCTTGGTGGCAGGCGGGGGACGAAGTAGTGGGCACACGACTCGAGGCAGGCCACGCTGGGGTCGGTCTCGTCGAAGCCCGCGCAGGCGTCCGGGTCGCAGCCCGCGTCGAAGTTCAACCCGGGCCCTACGCGCAGAAGTCCGTGGGCATAGGACCGGCGGCCCGGGTGGACTCGGCCGTTTCCGGTGGGGATGATGAGCTCAGGGTTTCCCATCGCGTCGGTGGTCTCCGTGGGGCCGGCCGAGGTCCAGACGCCTCCACCACAGACCTCGGCGAAGAGGAGCTCCTCGTTGTCGTAGGCGCAGTCGTTGTCCGCGGTGGTCAGCAACGTGCCGCTGATGGCGGCGTCTGCACCGCCCGAGCGCCAGGCGTCCAGGTCCAGCTCGAAGACCCAGCCATGGTAGGGCTGCCCGCCGCCGCCCACCCCCATCGACACGTACGCCAGCCCCAGCCCTGAGCCGTCGGGCAGGTAGGCCACCCTGGGGCGCATCATCTGCTTGGAGCTGTCGAGCGTCACCGTCCCAGCTCCGTCCCAGGTCGGCTCCGACGCGCTCAGGGTGACGCGTGGGTAGTCTTCATCCCAACTGCCGGTCCGGAGGTCGAACACCTGCACGTGGTGGCTGACCTTCACCCAGCGTCCCGGGTCGGGTGGGCCCTCGCCGGTCAGCGCGAAGGTCCACGCGATGACCAGACGCTGCCCGATCAGCGCGGGGGTCGACATGGCCAGCGGGCTCTGTCCCTCGGGCGCCTCGATGGTAAACCGCCAGCGGTCCTCGCCGCTGTCTGGATCGATGGCCCGCAGCACGCCCGCGTTGCTCAGCAGCAGGATCTCTTTGGTGCCGTCGTCGGTGACGTGCACGAGGGGGGAGGGCAGGCTGCACGCCGCTTGCACCGTGGAGACGAAGCGCTTGTTCAGCGCCACGCCAGGGCCGGTCCTCGAGATCAGGTCCTCGGCCGGGCAGGCGGAGGACCACCATAAAAGCGTCGCGAGGGCGGCGACATGGGGGGCCGACATCCATCACTCCTCGATCAGAGAGGAGCCAGCTTGCCGAGGGTGCTCGGCGCGTGTCAACACCGCTGAAGAGTTGGGTCCGGCGGCGCGGCCGGCGTGCGGCGGCGCCCCGGTCACCCGGGCCTGCACACCCTCGCCTGCGGCGGTCACACGTCCGACGTGCAGAGGCCTGCCACCGTCGCGCCGCTTCGGCTCACCGCTTCGGTTCACCGCTTCGGGCAGGTCGCGTTGACATGGGCTGGCGGACCTCAAATAGTGATCCATCTGTATGCGTTCGACCCGCCGCGATTTTGGCAAAGACCTGGTCATGGCCGCTGCTGCGGCGTCGCTGCCTTGTGGGGGCTCGCTCGGATGCAAAGGGGAGGGCGCCGAGTCCACATCTGGCGCGTCAACGTCCAGCGCGGTACGCGAAAAGACGAGCCCGACCTCCACCCCGAACGCCGCCGCGGCGCCTTCCCGTCGGCGACTCCCCGAGCTCCGCGCCTTGACACCTGCCCAGGCGGCCCTCCTGGGTGCCGCGCTGGACCGACTCCTGCCCGCCGGCCACGGGCTCCCGAGCGCGTCGGAGGCGCAGGTCATCGTCTATATCGATCGCCAGGTCAGCGACCCCCGATACGCGGGGGCCGCCCGGGCGCTCA
>JAAZYN010000628.1 GCA_014239625.1 Myxococcales bacterium
GCCCGGCGGACTGCGCGAAGCGATTAAATACGGCGCCCCCCCGCTTGCGGGGGAGGCCAGCCGTGTTAAACTGTAGTAGCAGATTTTTGCAGGTAAGGAGTAGTGCAGAAAGTGCAGAAAGCGGTCGCGCTGATACGGCATCGTCGTGCTGATGTCGTCGGGCAGATTGTTCTCCGGATGATGCATCCCAATGTGGTGCGCAAAATATGCGCCCGCCGTCTGCCCGAAGAAGGGGTTGTACAGCCACGGAACCAGACCGTTCATCCAGTCATGCTCCTTTTTGAAGAGCCGCCGGTGAGAGGTGTTGTGCAGCATAAGAGTGTATCGATCGATGAACACAACGGCGTTCAAGATGAGATACGCGAGCCCTGCATACCAGGGGAGCGCTCCAGCGCTGACGTTCCAGACAAAAAGCCCGATCGCCACCGGGATCTGAACCAGGGCGATCTCGGTGAGCAGCTGGATGAACGGCAGGTCTCGCGGGTCGCGCACGAGGGCGCGGGCCCATCGGGACAATGGGTGGGGCTTGAGGGCCTCCGCTTCGCCGGGGTCGGTGACGACGGGAGGCGCAGCGGGGACCACAGACTCGATCACGGGGCTTATAGATGCCATAGCTGGCCCGTTTTACATGCCGAACAAGACCTCGTCACGTCCAAACCACCCTGGCCCTGTGTCTACGCGCCAAACACCAGCGTTGCAGAAGCGCCGAGCGCCAGCGAGCACCCCACCCGGGCAATGGCGGGCCGCGTCGAAGCCCTCAGTTCTGTTGGACTACGGGACGCGCCGGCGGGTCGCCAAACAGCGCGTCCCTGAGCTCGAGCGCGCGGGGCGTGACGAACCCTTTGATGTCAGTGACGTTGCCCTCCAGCTCGCGCCAGAACTTCACCACGGCGAACTCGTCGATAGCCAGGTGCTTGCTCACCGTCTTGGGGTTTTCGGAGACCCCGTTGAAGATGACGCCCGCAGCGTAGGCATACGCGCCACCACCTCTGCCGAGGAGCGCGGCCGACAGATGGGCCAGCGACAGCACCAGGCTCTCCTCGTCGTCATCTGTCAGCTCCGTCGCGTGCGCGGACAGCTCCTTGGCTGCGCGATGCAACCGCCGATAGCTCGCCCCTGGGGCGAGGCGCTTGAGCTCGGCGGGTACCGCCAAGCCTTCTCCGTCGACCTGATGCTGCAGCTCGTGGAGCTCGGTCTGCCGCAGTACGGCGGTCTCGAGTCGCTTCCGCACAGCGGACTCATCGACGGCGACGCTCAGCCCGGACTTGGCCAGCACCTTGGCCAGCACGCGTCCGCAGATCTGATCTACGGTCCGAGCGACGTCGCTCACGCTCGCTGGTTCGTAGAGACCGCAGGTGCCGGTCTTGACCAACCCGCCGAGGCGTCGGTCCGCGAGTTCTCCGATCGGTTCGGTGAGGATGAGCGCGAAGGGTTCGTCGGGGGTGACGAAGCCGAGCAGCGCGCCGGCGATCTGAATGTCGTCGATGCGTCTGACGTGGAGTGCCGCGTACGGCTTACCCGCGTTGTCGAAACGTCGGATCCGGGTGACCTCGTAGGCCACCACATAGAACGCGCGCTCGTCGCCGGACTGGAAGCCCCAGCTGTCCAACCAGAAGGGAAGACCGGTCGCCCGGATGGCCTTGTTGATCCGCGAGACACGTCGATGGAACGCGTGGCCGGCGACATCCGTCGCGCGGGTCGACGCAAACAGCGTGCGCACCGACTCTTTGAGCTGCAGCGACAGCTCCCCCGCCTGGGCGAGCACGTCCCGGCGTTCAGCGCGGATCCTGGTGGCCAGCTCCGCCGCGTTGTCGCCTCTCATCAGGGCCCGATTTCGTCGCGCCAGCTGGACCATCATGCGCGGGATGTGTTGTGCGAATAGCTTCCGTTCAGAGGGCGTGGCAGCGCGCAGCTCCCATCGGAGGTCTGGAGTCGCGGGCCAGTGACGTGCCGAGGCCAAGCCGAAGAGGGTGAAAGTGGCCAGCGCGGCCACCACCCAGACCCGCAGCTGCCCTCGCACGAGGGCATGAACCCGTCCGGTGGGTTCAGGGGCCGCGCTGCCCGCGCTGAGCACCGCCAGCATGCCCTCCACCTGGCGCTGCCCCCCCTGACTGAGCTCGTCGACCCGGCGCTGCATGAGCACACGTAGCGGCCACGTAACGGCCCGCCCCGCAACGGTGGCGGAGACGTCGACGCTGGTAGCCGTCGGATCGCGTGACGCGACCTCCGCCAGCACCCGGCGCAGCACCACGTCGCGCGCCAGCTCAGATCGTTCATCATCGTCGGGGATGCTGTCGAACCAGAGGTGGCTGGTGACCATCCCGATACAGTGGGAGGCCACCCCCACAGCCAAGGCCAAGAGCAAGGCGGCTCGCGCAAACACCAGGATGACTTCGGCTCCCATGCTTCCCATCACCAGCCGATACGCGAGGGCCAACGCGAGCAGCGCCAGCCCGTACCGAGCCGCCGCTCCGAGAAGCCCCGGCTCCACTTTGCCGAATGCGGTCCACAGCGCCCAGCCCACCAACGCCAGGGGAAAGAGCGCGAACGTGGTCGAGAACATCATCCAAAGAGCGAGGCTCGACTGCTCAGACATGAGGGTGAGGCGGTCGGCGAGCTCCGCGAAGAAGACCTGTCCGTCCACCGGCGCGACATAGAACAGAGCGATCAGCGCAGACCCGGTGACCAAAAAAGACCGCGTCGCGCGACTACGCCCGAAGCGCACCTGCAAGTCCGCGCCCGCAGCCAGGACAGCCAGACCCAGAGTCAGCAGCACGGGGTCACGCGCCACGAACGCTAGCACACCATCGCCAAACAGGGCGGCCGCGCCAACGCGAGAGGTGGCGGTGTAGCTCACCGCCAGAACCCAAAGCCCCATCGACGCCAGACCGACGCCCAACCGTGTCCAGCGTTTGACGAGCGTCACCGCGAACAGGCCGACGCCAAAAATCGCCGGCGACAGGACGCTGAGCACCTCGTCGGCTGTGGGGGAAGCCGCCAGGACGTCCCACACCCAAAGCATCTTGTTGGCGCCGAAGTTGAGCGGCAGAACCGCCACGAGCAGGGCGACGCCTCCCAGGATTCGCAGGCGACTATCATCCTCGAGGCGAAGGGCGCCCGAGTG
>JAAZYN010000629.1 GCA_014239625.1 Myxococcales bacterium
ACCGCGGTCGTCACCGATGAGCGCAATGGCTCCCAATCCGGCTGGTGCTGGGCGGATCCGTGCTCTACAGTCGTCGTGGACATGGGTACTCCTTCGTTCGGCCGGTGCAACGGCCGTGTAAGTTGTTGATCTGCGAAGGATGTACCCATTCCTCTCTTCTTCGCAACGGCACCTGGGCGTACGCCGTTTGCGCCAAACTTCTTACGCTACCTTGTCTTCGCCCCACTCGGGGTGCTCTCGCGAGATTCGACGGATGAACTCGATGTGTTTGCGGGATCCGTGGCCGACCCGCCTTGCCCTTCGACTTCCAGCGCCAGAACCCCTTGTAGCCTCGCCGGTGCCACGTGAGGACGGTCTCGGGCTTCACGATCACGAGGGCGTCCTTCCAGCTCGACCAGTGGCGCCGAAGCCAGATCCAGAAGAGTCGATCTCGCCGCTGGAGCTTGGGGCGGGACACCTGCCGTCGGTAGACGCCGAGCTGCTGACGAAGCGCGGCTATCTCCAGCAGAAGGTCAGCTCGGGATCGGGTTGCCGAGCGGAGGGTCAAGATGAGAATCCGAAGGGCTCCAAGCATGGAGAGCGTGCTGCCATCCGGGAGCGGGATCGTCAACGTTCATGGCGCGGATGGGGTTTTCGCGGACCACGGGGCTCCAACAAGAAGTGCAACGGCCACTGCGAGTAGACGTATACTCGACTGAGCGGTGAACGCCGCTACGACGTTCGGCGCTCCCCAGCACTGCGAAACGGCCCGGATGTGTCATGGGCGCTTCGAGCGAACCAAGGAGGCGTAATGCTGCCCGGCGTGGCACCGGCAGCGGGCAACGTCGTATGTCACACGGGTCGAGCTCGCGTGGGCTGGCCACACGGTCTTGCACGAAGACGTGATGCGTAACCCGTTGACCCCGGTGCGGCGCGATACCCGACGCCGGCCACCATCGAGATCGCTCTGCCAGGTCAGCTGCGCCTCAACCCCACTTGACACCGTACTTCTTCCCGACCTCCCGCGCGATGGAGACCATTTTGAGGACGAACTGGCGATCGTTGCTGTACATGTCCCAGATCACCGTGTCGCCCGGCGTGTGACTCGATGTCCCATAGGACCCGGGATGCTTACCCGAACTGGCCTGCTTGCTGATGGCGGCTCGGACGTCCCGGATGTAGTCGTTCTGCTTGGACTTTGCGAGATGCCCCACCTCGATCCAACGACTCTTGACCTTCTTGGGGTCAATCGTCGGGTTGTTGGCGTTGACGTAGTCGGTGATCACCTTGCGAACCAGGCGCAGCTGCGCGGGCGTGATGCCAAACGAGATGTCGGCGCGGCTCTTCAACGATGGAACGCGCTCCACCATCTGAGCGCGGGTCTCGAACCCGCCGGCGACCTTGAGCCAGCCGGCCTTGTCGGTGTTGGCCATGGAGAACGCCGAGCGCATCCAGCCCTTGACGGCGGCCTCGCCCTTGGGCGCCTGAACAGCCAGCCGCTCTTGTGTGCCCCAACTCACGGGTGTGGGGCCGGTCAAACCTGCCTGAGCGCTGGTGGCCGACAGAACGAGCAGCGCGACGAATGGTAGCGAGAGTAACGGACGACGGTGAAGCATGAACGTCTCCGGGAGAGGGTGCTGGATGGATGAGGTGAGCATAGACACACGAGGAGCAGAAAGGAATCAAGGCACGGGCGTCGAACCACGGGGTCATCTCTAGCCCGCATTTCTCACCAGAGTTCGAGCGAAACCGAGGCGGGGTAGGTGATACGAGCGTGGCGCGGACCGGAGCCGGCCGAGTCGTACTGGCCGTACGTCGCAGGTCGGCGGAGGGAGCACGCGCTCGTAGCGCCTGCCCATCCGAAGGTTGCAGCCGAAGTCTGGTGAGAAATGCGGGCTAAGCCACTGAGATAATGAACGTCTCCGTCACGTGGCAGGGGTCTTCGGCTGCAACCGGCGATCTACAACGCTGGCAGGGGCGCCCTCCGGAAGCGGTTGGTTCAACGGCTGTCGGATGCGACATAACCAGCTCTGCCGAGACTGCTTGTCGGGACCGAGCGTCCTCGGGTTCGCTCGACGCGCCTTGAAACATGCGCCTGTCCGGCGCATTCGCCGGTGACAGAGGGGCGCGACGGAGCGCGGAGGCGTAAGGCGTCTCGACAGCAACAGGCCGCGACAGTCACCGGCAGCGGCGAAGCCCCCGCGTCCGCCGTTGGGGTCGCCGGGCGTGTGTCACAGGACACGCGCACGTGTCACTCGGTGCACACCGATACACCGCCGATGTCACGAAATGCTACAGGCTCAGGGGCCCAGCCCTCGCGCAATGATGTCGCTCCAAACGGCGGCACTTCAAGCGCTCAGCCGTTGCGGCCTGGCGCCAGCCTGAACGCCCCGACGCGGCCACATGAGGCGGCCGCCATACCCGCTGGCGAGGTGGCGCCGGCCCCGCGCGACCGGCCGCGGGTGGCCATGAGGCTCGGGCCTCGGCTTGTCCGGGGCAGGGCCGTCCCTCCGGTCAACCGATCCGGTCCAGCACGAGAGGCACTGGGGGCACCTCGCCATCGGTCAGCTCCCAGGCTGCGGCGAGGCGCGCCAACACCTCCCCGGCGGGAGGTCCAGCGCGGCCGTGAATAACCGTCGC
The DNA here is from genome assembly GCA_014239625.1 of Myxococcales bacterium. GTDB lineage: Bacteria > Myxococcota_A > UBA9042 > PHBI01 > JAAZYN01 > JAAZYN01. The sequence goes on from JAAZYN010000629.1 coordinate 2,620, forward strand.
CAGTGGCTGCCCCGCGATGACCGCCGCGCCGCGCGGGGCGTCAACGCGGATACCGACCACGGGATCGACGGAGTCCCCAGCTGTCGCGCGTCCAGCGCCGAGGGCCACCCCCGTGAGCCCGACCTCCAGCCCGTCGATGCTCGACACGACCCCGTCTCGCGGGGCTAGCACAGCCGTGGTTGCCCCGACACCGGGCAGGCCAGAGAGCTCCCCGCCCTGAGCTCGGACCATTCGCTCGAAGCGGTTCAAGGCTGTCCCATCGTCGAGGGACCGCGCGATCATGGCCCGACCGACGTGCTCGCTCACATCGGGATACGCCAGCTCACACATGGCGCCACCGAGCGTCACGACCAGCTCGCGAACGTCGGCAGGGCCGCCGCCCTTCAGAACCTCGAGGGACTCAGCCACCTCCACGGCGTTGCCCACCATCCGCCCCAGGGGCGCCTCCATCCGGGTCAGAAATGCGATGACACGTTTGCCCATCGCCTGACCGATATCGACCAT
>JAAZYN010000062.1 GCA_014239625.1 Myxococcales bacterium
GTCGAGATCGTCTTCGTCACTGCACGCGATCGCGGGCAAGGCCGTGTCCAAGGGATCGAAGCCCATCCCCTTGAAGCGGTACTCCACGAGATCCCGATAGCCGTCGCCATCGGGGCGCTCCGTGTCGCTCAGGAGATCGTCGGTGCCGATGGCGTACTCAACGCTGTCGGGCAGGCCGTCCTGATCGGTGTCGACCTTCAACCCGCCCGACTCCCGCGCGTTCATGTTGGTCGCCAGGAACGATGTCAGCCACTGCTCGCTGGCCAGCGACGTGAAGTTGAACTCGAGAAAGGAGTCGTCGTCGTACTCCAGGTTGACGTCGCGGAAGGCGCCGTTGCCGGTGACCGCCATGGCCTGCAGCAGGTTCTCGGCCTCGAGCTTGTTGTAGCCGAACAGGCTCACGTCGATGCAGCGCTCATCGGTGACCTCCTCGGTGTTGAACAACAGCACCGCGTTGAGGGTGACATCGCCCACCGAATAGATGGTCTTGAGCTCGATGATCTGGCTGACCCGCTGCAAGATCTGGGGCGGCTGATTGTACTCCGGGCAGAGCCCCTGCATGTCGACGTAGTCGCCCTCGAGGATCGGGCCCTGGTAGTTGCACACGCCATAGAGCGAATCGGGGTGCGTGACGTTGTCGCCCACGCCTGCGCAGTCTTGGTCAGCGCCGTCGACCAGGCCGTCGCCGTCGTTGTCCTGACCATCGCCGCAGTTGTCGAGATCATCCTCACACCCCTGCTTGCACCGCGGCTCCGCAGCGCCGTCGCTCAGGAACACGACGACGTACCGGGTCCTTGCCCGCTCTGCCGGCCCGATTGCGACCATATCCTCTTCGAGGACCCGCACGGCCGTGGCGAGCGCGCCTTGATAGTCGGTGGCTGGGCCCGCCCCATTTTCCGCCACGGAGACGAAGCTCTGGACCTGGTTCATGTCGTTGGTGAACGGCAACAGCTCGAGGCGGGCCGAGAAGCCGACGAAGCCAAAATACACGCTGGGGTTGGCGCTGAGATCGTTGATGGTCGCGTTGAGCGCATCGAAGCGTTTGAGGTACTGGTCGGTGCACTGCAGCGAGCTCGACTGATCCAGCAGGAACAACAGCTTGATCGGGAACGCCACCTCTTCGGCTGGCTCGGTGCAGTACTGCCCCTTCAACGTCAACAGGTTGTCGTAGGTTGGCGGGGCCGGCGGAGCCACCTTCACCAACCCCGCGTCCGAGCAACCCGCGACGAGGACGCACAGCGCGAACGCCATCGCGGACCGACGAGCTGCGGGTGGACTGCATTTCACTTCGGGTGCCTCCGGCGTGCGCTGCGCCCGCGCACGGTTCGTATGATCACAGTAGCGCAGCGCCGCGACCGAAGAAAGGCGACGACGGTGAATGAAAAACGGGGATTCACCTCCCGGCGAATCCCCGCTTTGGTCGTCATCATCGACCAGGCGAATGCCTCAGCCTTGGGCCACCTCGCGCCGGCGCACCAGCGCCAGGCCGACCACCGCCATGAGGCCGAACAGGATCCCGCCCGCAGGCGCGCCGCTGTTGCAGCCGGCGTCGTCGCTGCTGTCCGAGGGGGTCACATCGACCGTGTCACCGGCGACGGTGATGACCACCTCGGTGGTCGCCGTGGCGTTCAGCTTGGAGGTCACGCGGTCTTCCCAGATGGTGGTCGCTGTCAGCGCGATCCGGTACTCACCGGCCACATCGGGCAGCAACGTGGCCACCTTTCCGGCCAGGTAGTGATACTCGTAGGGGGTGCTGTACGACACCATCCCGCTCGGGCTCTCGAGCCGCCCGCGAGACCCGGACGGGACGGACACGACCGACCACTCGTAGCGCATCGCCTGGCTGTGGCGATTGGCGAAGAGGCGAAGCCGGATCGGGTCGCCGGTGTTGCCATTGATGGGCGGGCTATAGACCTTGAGCGGGGCGCTCGGGTTCAGACACTCGGCGTGGTCGCCGAGGACCACAAAGCAGTACCCGTCGTCGCAGGCGTCCCCGGCACCGTCCCGGTCACTGTCCGTCTGGCCGTCGTTGACGGTGAGCACGCAGTTGTCGATCTGGTTGGCGACGCCGTCTCCATCCATATCGGCGTCACACACGTCCCCGACGCCGTCGCCATCGAAGTCGAGGTTGGCGGCGTCTGCGACCGTGGGGCACAGGTCCGGGTTGCCCGCGGTGAAGTCACCGACGCCGTCGCCGTCGGTGTCGATGAAGCAGTCGTTGCCGGACGCCGTGGGGTCCGGCTCCATCGGACAGCCATCGGCGAGGTTGTCCAGCCCGTCCCCATCGATGTCGCTGTCGCAGGCGTCGCCCATACCGTCGCCGTCCATGTCAGCCTGCGCGGTGGCTCCGGCGGCCACACGGTTCGGGACGAGCTCGCAGTTGTCGACGTCGTTGGCGATCTCGTCGCCGTCGAGATCACTATCGCAGACATCTCCCAGGGCGTCGCCGTCCAGGTCGAACTGGTCGGGGTTGGGATGACCCGCGCAGTTGTCACAGGCGTCGCCGTATCCGTCGCCGTCACCGTCGGCCTGATCGGGGTTCACGTCGAACGGGCACGTGTCGACGGTGTCGTCGGTGCCATCACCGTCCCAGTCGTCGGAGTACTGGTAGGTGTCGCCGACGTCCGTGTTGTTGATCAGGATAGAGCCGCCACCGCCGCATCCGCCGCCGCCGCCACTCATATTCGGGGTGCCACAGTCTTCGTCGTACCCCCCGTCGCACTCGAAGGGTGCGCTGCCCGGGGCCTGAGCAAATGCGGAGCCGGCGAATAAGGCGACCGCGCCCGCGCCGCCCAATAGTCTAACGAGTAATCGATTCATAACAACCTCCCTGAGTGCCTGCCGATTGAGTTGGGGGGGGGGGCAGGCGCGCCATGCTCGGCGAGCGGACTAGCGCCAGGGAAGTAAACCAATCTCTCGCTTACAATTCAATCGCAACCGCCAAAGCCCGCGCCAAACAGGCGCCAATTGGGCTCGACAGAGCCCCATCGACCTGGATCGCCGAGCGCTGCGTAAGCGTCGGTCGTGATCAGCTCCATCGCGCGCTCGGGAGCGCTCCGCCGGGAGATCACAGCGCGTGGGGCGCGGGGCTGGCGTGGATTCAGCGGCACTGGGAGCACCCGCCGCGGGCCGGGCAGCGCGGCCTTATGGGTCGGGGCACCTGGAGCCCTCCCCCAGGAGCGGCTTAGGGTCGATCGACACTGGACAGTGCTCGGGCCGCAGACATGAGGGCAGGCCGGCCTTGGATCGCAACTCGGGCGCTGGCGATCCTCGCGCGGCGCTGGCGGCCCAGGGCCCTCCTCGGCGCTGCCTGATGCCCTGAGTGGAGATTACGCGGCTTCAAAATCGACACGGCTTGCACCGTGCGAAGGTGCGACGGCGTAGGTCGGGCGTGGGTCAATGCGCTCTCGACGGATCCCGGCGTAGACCGGTCAAGAACGCTCTTGTGCTGCGACGTTTTTCGCCCGGGGCACTGAGCCGACAGCGTACGCCGCCCGTTCGGCTTGTGACTCCAGGACCCTCCACGCTAAAACAACGTCATGCCGACGTCGCTCATCGTCGCCCCATCGCGCCCTCTCGCGCGGGCGCCCCAATCGGGCCGGACAGCGCCCGCCACGGGCAGCGGAGGAGGACCGGTCTGGGGACTCCGAATCGACGGCGACCAGATCGCGCTGGTCCTGCAGAACGCCACGCTTCCGCTCGGGGGGCGAGTAGGCGAGCTCGTCGTGGGGCTGCCCAACGTCACCCTCCCCTTCGACTTCTCGGACGGACTGGCGGGCTTCCGCCATCATCGCGGCGTCGCGCTCGGCGCCCACCTGTCGCTCGACCTGGACACCCTCTTTGGGCACCTCTTCGCCCGCACCGCGGGGCTCGTCAGCGGTCGAGCCGTGGGCGGCGGCATGGTGTTCAGCGGCCACACCGAGCAAGGGGCCCGTTTTACGGTGAGGGCCAGGGTCGTCCCGGACCTGGCTGACTCGGACCTGGTCGACGAACCGACGCTGCTGGTCTCCCTGTACGATCTCCGGGTGTATGGCCGCACCGATCACCCGTGGCCCCTGCTCGCCGGCCGAGTCTTCGATGCCCTCGAGCCGCAGTGGATCGTAGAGCAGACCCTGACCACGGTGCGACTCGCGGTCCTGCGCGAGCTGCTCAGCTGGGCGCTGACGGATCTGGGCTGGAAGCTGCCCTCCTTGTCGGCCCTCGGGCTGCGCGCCGCCCACGTGGACGACGGGCGGTTGGAGCTGCGCTTCAGCGGCGAGGTACCCGGTGACTGGGTGACCATCGACGCGAGCACCGTCGACGCAGGGCAGGAGAGCTTCGAGCGCTTCATCGAGGACCTCGAGCTCAAGCAGCACCACGGCGCCGTCGATCGATGCCTGCAGCAAGGCCAGTTCCGGGAAGCCATGGCGGCGATCTATCGAACCATGGAGGGCCCCCTCGAGCCCGGCTACCTCGCGGAGCGCCTCATCGGGATCTGCGCTACCAACCCGGTGCTCTTCGACGAGGGTGACAAGGTCTGCCGCGAAGTCTTGACCCGGTCGCCGGGGTACCCGACGGCGCTGTGCGGCCTGGCCTCTATCGCCATGGGCCGCGGCCTGATGGAGGAAGCCGCGGTCCATTTCGAGCGGCTCAGCACGGCGCTGGTCGCCACCGCGGAGCGGCAGGACGCCATCGCCGCAGACCTGACGCTGGCCGAGAGCCTCCGCGCCATCGACGCACGAGAGGCGCGCGCGGCGTTGGAGCGGATCCTCGAGCGGGCGCCGGACCACGAGGAGGCGCTGGAGGCGTTGGTTCGGCTGGCGGCCGAAGCCGGCAACGAGGCCGAGGCGCAGGGGCTCTACAAGCGGCTGCTGTTCGCCGCCCGCACGCCGGGCCGCACCCGGGAATCAGGCTTGGCGCTGGCCCGGCACGCGATGCGGCGCGGCGAGCCGCAAGAGGCCCGCGTCTATCTCGAGGTGGTGCTCGAGGCGGTCCCAAGTGATCTGGACGCGCGGATGGCGCTGGCGGATGTCGCCGCCCGGGGTGGCGACGACGAGCTGGCGATGCGAACCTTGGACGAGGCGCTGCGTCAGGCCCACCCCAGCGACGGGCCCGGACTGATCGCCGTGGTGCGAGCCGTGGCCGAGCGCGCACTGGCCCTGGGTCCACCCCAGAAGGCGCGGGCCCGACGCGTGTTGTGGCGAACGGTGGACACCGCGCAGGCCACCGACCGCGAGGTCATCGAGCTGGGCGGGATGGCGCTGACGGCGGACGCTCCAGAGCTGGCCGAGCGCTATGCAGGGAGGGTCGACGAGCTCAGCCCCGAGTGGCCGGATGGGCGCTGCCTGGTGGCGCGCTCGCGGCTCGCGCGGGGGCTCCGGGAGGACGCTCTCGAGATTGTCCTGGCGCTGGCCGAGAGGTCGCCGAGCCATCCGGAGACCTTGGAGCTGCTGGGCCTCTGCGCGGATGACGGCGCCGCGCGCGAGCGCGCCCTGTTGGCGCTGAGCGAAGCGGCCCGGGCAGCGAGCCCCGGGGAGCCGAGCGGGCTGGTCAACGCGGCCCTGGGCGGGATGTATGAGGCGCTAGCCCTGGACTGGGATGCGATCGGCCCGCTGGAGGAGGCGGTGGCCCACCTTCCGGCAGCTCGTCGGGAATGGAAGGCCTCGGCGACGCGCCTGCTCGCGTTGTACCCTCGCTATGGGATGTGGCCCAAGCACCAGGCCCTGTGCGAGGCGTGGCTTGAGGTTTACACGGCTCCCAGCGACCGGGTGCCGTTTTTACTGGCGCGCGGACGTGTCGCCCTACGTGAACACGGGGACGCAGCCTTCGCCGCGCCGAGCTTGGCCGAAGCGGTCCGACTCTCCCCGAAGAACCCGGAGGCGTTGGCCCTGTACCGAGACGCGCTGACCGACCTCGACGCGCAAGACGATCTGATTGGCGTCCTCCGACGCATCGAGACCGTCCACCCCGACGAGCGAGAGAGGGTCGACGCGAAGATCCGGCTGGCGGAGATCGCGCTGGACATGGACGCCCGCGGTCAGGCGCGGGCCACGCTGGCTCGCTTGCCGAGCTGGACCGTCGACGAGCCCCGGGTCGTGCAGCTGAGAGCGCGGCTGGACAACCCCAACTGGCGACCGCCTCCGGCACCGCAGGGAGCGTCATCGCAACGTCCCGAGGCGACCCGGGCGAGCGCGTACAGCGCGGCGCTGGACGCGGCCGATCGGGGTGACGATGAGGGCGCCCGCGCGCAGCTCGACCGCTGGCTCCACGAACACCCCCTGGACACGCCGGGCTTGGAGCTGGCGCGAGTGATCGGGCTCGGATCGGGTGACCAGGCTGCCGTCGAGGAGGCTACGGACGCGTTGTTACAGTTGACCGTCGACCGCACCGCGCGGGTGGCGCTGCTGGAGGAAACTATCGGACTGATGCCGGGAACGCAGCGCAGATTTGGTCATCTGCTCGACCGCCTCCGGGGCGCCCACGCCGCCCACCCGCCTGGAGAGCCTCGACCGCTGCCGTCGGCGGCTCAGGGTCTACTCGACGAGAGCGAACGTCTGGAGCGAGCGCTAGGTCGGGCCGAGGCCGCCGCCGCCGCAGGCGCATGGGGAGCGGCCGATGACGCGGTCGATGAGGTCCTGGGGGTGGACGGCGATCACGTCGCTGCCCTGGAGCTCAAGGCGCGTATCCTTTATGAGAGAAAGCGCTGGCCGCCCCTGGCGGAGATCCTCGAGCGACTCGCGCAGCTCTCCTTCGACGCGGAGCAGACACTGAACTACACGCTCCAACGGGCGGAGCTGCTAGCCGAACGACTGGGCGACCGGGAGGCGGCCTCGCGAGTGTGGGCGCAGTACGCCGAGTGGCAACCCCTGGACGACGCGGTCTTCCACAAGCTGGTGGCCCACTACGAGGACGCCGGGCGCCACGGCGAGCTGCTCGATCTCTTGCAGTCCCGCGTGGACGCGGCCACTGAGGCCCTCGAGGCCTCAGCGACCCGGTCCGAGGCGCTCATGCTGACGACGCGCCTGGCCGCAGCCCGACGACGTGAGGCGTTGCTGCGACTCAACCTGCTCGACGATGGCGAGGGCGCGCTGCTGGCGATCGAAGCCGCCCTGGAGGTGCGCCCAGAGGACCCCGAGTTGATGGAGACACGGGTCCGCGTGCTCGCGGCGCTGGGCCGGCGCGCAGAGTGCCGTTCCCAGCTTGATGAGCTGTTGCCGTTGTTGCTCGATGGACCGCTCAAACAAGAGCTGGAGCTCCTGCGAGGCCATCGCTGATGACGCCGGCTCGTTGAGACATGCTGGCCCACGCACCTTTGGGAGCCCTTCTGTGAGTGTCCTTCGTTGTTGTGTACAAGCCGCCGTAGTGACCGCGCTCATCGCGTGCGGCGGCAAGCAAATCCCCGCCCCAGTGGACGTCGCGGCGCCACCGCCGGAGGCGACGACGACGGCGTCGGGGCTCGCGTACGTCGTTGTCGTCGAGGGCACCGGCGACACCAACCCCGGCCCCAGCTCGGTGGTGCGCGTCCACTACACCGGATGGACCACGGACGGGGAGATGTTCGACAGCTCGGTGGCTCGCGGCGAGCCCGCGCAGTTTCCGCTGAACGGGGTCATCGCCGGCTGGACAGAGGGGCTGCAGCTGATGGTCGTAGGCCAGAAAAACCGCTTCTGGATCCCCGAAAAGCTAGCGTACAAAGGCGCTGAGGGCCCCCCAAAGGGCACGCTCGTGTTCGACGTGGAGCTGCTCGCTTTGCCGTGAGCGCCGGTCAGCCGGCGCCAGCGCTGTCGAGCGCCGCCGTGAGGTTGGCCTCGTGGCGCGCGAGACATCGCGTGACCCTGGTCGACTCCCTGATCATGGCCACCCTTGGCCAGGTCGCCTTCTGTCCTTCCCGCACGAACCAGGCGAGGTCCCGCTCGGACGGGTTCTTGATGAGCTTGGTGTAGGCCCGCACGTCGAAGTCGGGGTAGATGTCGATGTCGCCTCGATAATCCTGCTGCACGAGCGCATGCACCAGCTCGATGCCTGTCGCCAGCGACGACCTGCCCGCGAGGCGCCGCGCCAGCGCCAACGCAGTGAGGCCCTGGGCCCGAGCAGAGCCGGCGACGACGTCGCTGACCAACCGGGTCAGGCCGCTCCCGCGAGCGGCCATCAGCGGAAGGATATGGGGCTGGGTCTGGCTGACGATGAAATGGTTGACGTTGTGCAACCTGCTCACCCGGCCCGTGGGAAGATCCGCGCCGAAGCTGCCGTCGATCCACTTCTCCCCGTTCACGTAGGGGCGCTCGCTCCGGTCGAGGCCGAGCTGCGTCAACGCGACCGGCGGAAAGAGACCCGGGACCGCGGAGCTCGCCAACGCGGCTCGTGGGACCCAGACGTCGGGGGCGGTCAGGTGGCTCAGGATGCGCGGCTTCTGACGACGCCGCGTGGGCATCAACGAGATATTTAGCACCCGCCCGGAGCGCGCGTGGGCCTCGGCGAAGGTATACTCGCCGCAGTTTTGGCGAATGGTCGCCAACAGATGGTCCGGACTCATCAACGAGCGAGCCCGCCACGCGGCGGTGACAGGCCGCCAGCGGAGGCCCGCGCGCTCGATGTCCGGGACCTCCGGCTGCAGCAGCTCGTCGAGCTCGGACGGTGTGCGCCCGCAGATCCCGGCAGCCACCATAGCGCCCATGGACGACCCCACGATGACCGTGGGGATGAGGTCCACCGACCACAGCGCGCGCGCCACGCCCAGGTGGTAGAAGCCCAACGTGGCGCCACCGCTGAGGAGCAGCGCAGACCGGCCGAGGTTCCGTGCGGCCGCGCGGACGGCGCCCAGCTTTCGTGCGAGAGGCCAGCGCGGGTCATCGGTGGTCGCGACCGCGTCGATCGCGGCCTCAGCCGCGTCGAGCCACCGCCCGATGAGGTGCTTGGTCCCGCCGTGTGCGGTGCGGTGAAGGGACGGCGCGAGGACATCGTTGAGGTTGCGGTGAAGGCTCTCATTGAGTCGCTCGACGAGCTCCGAGAGCCGCCCCTCCTTGGCCAGCTGGGGCAACGTCCGCAGGTCCTCGACCAGGGCGCTGGCGTCGTAGTGCTCGCTGCGATCGTCGGCGCGCCACGAGTCCAGCGCCAGCAGGGTGTCCAGCTCTTCGGCGGCGGATTGCCAGGACGCGTGAGTGCGCGCCTCGGACATGGCCCGTTTACAGCTTCTTATGGCGTTGCGACGACTCGGCACACCCAGCCATGTATCAGGGACCCGGGCCGCCGCAAAGGACGACCGCACCGAGCGCTTGCGGCGCGACGCCCCACGGCGTGCGCGCCGGGACGCCCGGCGAGCTGACGCGAGCTGCGTTACTGCAGGGAGCACTGGGCGAGCGGCGCGTTGTCTTTGAACGCCGACCAGCACTGCGAGTTGCTCTCATCCAGGGCCCCGGTGAGCTGCGCCTTCAGGTCGGTACAGACCGCCAGCGTCGGGTTCCAGCTGACGCTCACGGCGTGCCCGATGAAACCCAGCGCGCCGACGTCCAAGCTATGCAGAGACGGATGGAGCTCGATGGTCAACACATGATCCACCGCCGCCAGCTCGGGAAAGGTGATGGAGGCCACGTCATCGTTGCCACGAAGCCACACGCTCTCAGTGACCAGCTCGAGCTCTGGCAGGAAGTCGATGGCGTCCAGGCCATGGCAGCCCTCGACCGCGAGGTAGCCGAGCTCGCTGACGGGCCCCAACCAGATCCCCGCCAGGTCGCTCAGGCCAATGAGCTGAAGGCGTGCCAGTTCGTGGAGCGCGTGCATGTCCAACGTCGCCAGCTCCGGCTCGTCGGAGACGAGGATGGAGTCGGCCGTGTGCAGCGCCGGGAGATCGAGTGAGATGAGGCCTGAGTTGTGTGCGATCTCCACCCGACCGATGGTCTCCAGGCCGGTGAGGGTGACCAGCTCGAGGGCGGCGTTGTCTTGAATCTCGAGCGAGCCGAGGGCGGTGAGCGCGGTGTTGACGAACACCTCGAGGCCGTCATTGTGCTCCAGCCGAAGGGCACCTGGTATCGACGTGAGCAGCGGCATGTGCACCGCTGTCAGCTGCGGGTGCCACATGATCTCCACCGCCCCGCCGACCGTGGTGAGCGCGTCGAGGCCCAGAACGACCAGCCGCTCATGGTCCCGTATGGACAGGTCACCACCTACGAAGTGAAGGGACGCGAAATCGAGACGCCTCAGATAGTGGGCGCCGTAAACATTCAGGTCGCCGCCCACGGCTTGCAGTGAATCGACCCAGATGTGGGTGAGGTTCTGATTGCAGGTCGCCCGAATCTCAAAGCTCTCGTTCACGCTGCGGAGCTGGCCCAGGTCGATCTCCTGCATGGGCCCGTTACAGATGAGATCGATGAACACCTCGCCACCGACCCGCTCCAGCGCCGGCAACAACAAGTGCGTCATCTGCGGCACGATCCAGACGTCGATCGAGCCATCGACTGTCTCCAGGCTGGGCAGCTCGAGCGTCCGGAGACCGTGCACGTACTTGACAGTGAGCCCTCCACCAAGGTGCCGCAGGCCGCTGAACCCCTCGGCCGATAGCAGGGCTGAGCCAGACTCGACCTCCAACCTCCCGGTAACCGTCCGAAGCTGCTCGAGGCCCTGCGTTGACCCGAGCCCGCCGCCTAGGACCAGCGCCCCCTCCAGCCTGTGGCACCCGTCAAGCGCCGCGATATCAGCGGGGCCATCCAGCCGGCGGTCGCCGAAGCAGATCTGCTCTTGAGGGCCAAGCGGCTCGCGCGTCGCCGGCGCCGGCTGGTGCTCGTGGACGGCGTCAGCGCTGATGACCAACGGCGCTGCAGACGCAGCCTGCTCGTACTGCGGGGCCTCCGCCTGCGGCAGCTGACAACCCGCGGGCAAGATTCCGGCGAGCAACAGGGAGATAGATAAACGGATGCGTCGTCGCGAGCGCGGGAACATGGTGCCTCCGAATGGCGCGGTGTCGATGATTGGGACCTTGGGTCCAAGGAGACCCACCAGCCGCCCCCAGGACAATTGAAACGTTTGCCGTTCACTAGGTCCCGGCGGTCAACAATGAGCCCGAGCGCCTCCAGGCAAGCGCGGCCGAACCCCGAGGGGCCACCCCTCAGCCCCCTCCCAGACCCGTGCGCCGGTGTCTGGTGGCACGGCGAGCCAGGCCAGGGAGGCGCCGC
>JAAZYN010000630.1 GCA_014239625.1 Myxococcales bacterium
ACCGCTGGGTGTTCGACCGAGTGCCGGTGACGTCGACGTACCGGAGGCGGTTGATGCCGTCGCGGGTGATGAAGCGCTCGGGGATCTGCCCCACCGGAGGTAGCCCGTTGATCAACAGCGCCTTGCGCCACCGAGGGCAGCGTCTCCAGACGCTGGAGCTCCCGGCGCCCTGGTCAGGGCTCACGGTAGCCCTCGTGGTCGGTGCGGCGATGCCTGGCGCCATGCGCGGGACGGGGAGAGGATTCACGGGTCGCTTTGGGGTTGAGGTGGTGGTGGTAGTAGTTGCGCAGCAGCAGCGCGCCAACGAAGGCCATGGCCAGCGGGGCGCCCTCGTCGTCACGGACGCCGCGATGCACGCGGATGGCTACGCGGCTTGCAGATACTATTGCAATGGCGGCCGGTAGAATCACCGGCTCTAATCGTCAGAGAAGTGGGCGGCGGCGGCCAGTCCGCCGACCAGGGCCAGAGTCATCAGCAGTCCCTCGTTGTTGCGGGCGACAGCGGCGGCGCGCTGGGGTAGCGGGGCCACGGCGCCGTAGCTCAGCGAATTGGGGCTGCCGGTTGGGAGGGAGATCGAGGAGATCTTGGCGCCCACCATGGAGATCTTCCGGCGTTCATTAGGGCAGTTTCGGATGAAGGCCTTGATCTGCGTCAGCGCCCCATCGATCTTCGCTTGGAAGCGCGCGGTCTTGCGCACGATGGTTTTGTAGCCCTTGATGCGTGCCTTCTTCGCGAACAGCACGAGCTTTCGGTCTTTCAGTCGCCTGATGCGCTTGGACGCCAACCGCTGGGTCTTCTTGAGCAGCGTCGAGGTGGCCTTGAGGAAGGGCACGGATTTCTTCTGGTAGCGGCTGCAATTGGCCATCAGCTTGTCAGCCCTGGCTACCGCAGCGGCAGCCTTGGCCTTGGCCGTGTCGACCTGGCCCGGCACCGAAGCGAGCGCAACGGGGTTGATGGTGGCGCCGGTGGGGATGTTGATGGCCCGGAGTGCCTCAACGGTCCCATCGAGCTCCTTCTTGGTGGCCCGCAACCCCTTGACAATCGAGTTGATGACGGAGATGGCCCTGGGTGCCCGCCTGTAGGAGAGCATGTAGGCCTTGGAGATCTCCGGCACCATGATCGCCACGAGAGCTCGCCGGCGGCGCCCCTTTCCGATCAGCCGTTTGGCCGTCAGCATCTTGTTGGCTCGCTTCATGTCGGCCCATCCGCTCTTGGCCTGTTTCTGGGCAGGCCCGAGTTGGGCAAGGGCGTCCTCGACCATCTTCTGGGCGCTCATTGCATCAGCGAGGGCGCTGTCGCGCTGCCGTCTGGCGTTGGTGAGTTCGGCGTTGCTCGGGGGGGACATGAGATCTTCCTGCAGTTGGGACCAAGGCGGGCTTAGCTATTTCCCTCGGCTGTGCGACGAGCGCGGCGGGCGCCTCGCAGGGCCTGACGCTTGGCCTTCCGGTCAGCTCGCCTGGTCTGCCGCTTCTCGCGAGCCCCAGGGCTCTGGCTCTTGTAGATCAGGCGCAGCCCGCTCTCGAAGATCATGTGGTCGAACAGCTCGAGGGTGGCGCCGCCAGTCCCGAACTTGGTGAAGTCGATCACAGTGTCGAGCCAGACCGCAGCGTCCGCGATCAATTCGTCGACGTCAGCGTCGGGGTCGGCCTCCTGTGCTGCTTCGATGAGGTCGACGGCGTCGTCCCAGGGGAAGTCGCTGAGACTCTTGAGGACATCAAGGGGGGAACCGGACATGAAACACCTCCTGGTCCCACCTTACTGCGGCGGAGGAGTGGACGTCCGCTCAGCGCTTGCCTTCGAGTTTCTTGGCGTCCAGGTACAGGCTAGTGTGGGCCTCGTCTTCCAGTCTCATCTCAATGGAGTCCCCATCAGGATCGGACGCAGGCGGCTCTGACCAGGCCATGCGGTAGGCAAGCAGGGCCGCCTGAGCTCCACGCCAGAACGCCTCCTGGCTGGGCCAGAGCGACTCGTTGCGCTGCTTGGCGGCGAGCTTGTAGGTCACGATGCGCAGCAGTTTGTCTGCCTGGCGCAGCGGCAGGGGTGTCGTCATCTGCGTCTGACGGCGACGATACTGGGCGTTGTAGGCGGCGCGCCGCTTGCCCTTGGGGGCGGACTGCACGGCGGCCATGGCTTCCACCAGGGGTTTGGCGACCTCGTCCCTGAGCCGGGTACGGGTCACGCATCGGAGTGCCTGGCGCGCCCAGGTCACCCCGTTGCGCCAGTGCTTGCCACCAAGGTGGGTCCATCGACGCATCCCGACCCCAGGGTGGGGGATCGTCGCCGGCTCGGGGAGCTGTGGCCCGTACACCAGGGCCCAGCAGTACAGTTTAAGCAGGCCATCCGACCCGAAGAAGGGGGGAGGGTCCTCGGGGGCAATCGCCGGGCAGATCGTCGCGCAGTCCAGCTCGGGCTCGACCTCGTGCTGCATCAGTTGATCGAAGGGAGAGGCCGCGGTCGGCTTTCCATGCCCGATGGTCATCAGGTCGTCGAAAGCTGAGCCCATCAGCGCCCCCTGGAGTTGGTGCTTGGCGAGCCCTGTAGCGCGAGGGAGGCCAGGACGATCGGGAGAGCAGCGACCAGGGCTGTGTCCTGGCGGCTGCCGGTGAACGGGCAGATCCACACGAAGTGCGCCGAACTCTCCGACCCGCACAGCTTCATCTTGCGAGTGGTCCGCGCGTGCCCCCAGGGTGTGTCATCAACCAGCACCCAGCGGCGCTGTCGGAGCTTGAGTTGGTCGCGCAGGTTGTGGGACTCCAGGGACGAGAAGTGGCGGCCTGCGAAGCGGGTGATCTGCCGGATAGACCGCAGCGCATCCGGGATGTAGTCCGGGGTGCCTGCGCTCAGGACGTACAGATCGCCGAACTGCTCCAGCAGATTCAGCGCCCGTCCGACGCCAGGCCGCGGGATGCTCTGGATGCGTGGCTGACTCATCTGCGCATCTGGCGTGTGAAGGAGCGTCTCGTCCATGTCGAGTATAATGGCAGGACGCATCAGTGCGCCTCATGCCGGTGGATCTTTCGTAGCTGCTCGAGGACCGCGTAGAGCGCCATGCCCGCGATGATGCCGTCGAACTGCTCGGCCAGGCCGATTCCCTTGTCGTGCTCGCGCTGCACCCGGTTGC
>JAAZYN010000631.1 GCA_014239625.1 Myxococcales bacterium
CAGCTTATCGTGCACACCGTGGAAGTCGCGGCCCGACATGGCGACGATCACGTCCTCCCCGGAGCGCGCCCCAGTCGCCACCGTAGTGGCGAGCTCGTCGATGTCGCCGATGAGCTCTGCGGGGGTGCCAGTGGCTCGGATGTCAGAGAGCAGTTGCCCCATGTCCAGCGCCACCTCGGGGGCGAGGCTGTCGTCCTTGGCGTGGGGTCGGCAGAACCAGACCTTGTCAGCGACCGACAGAGCGCGGGCGAAGCCATCCTGAAACACCCTGCGCCGAGAGGTGTTGGACTCGACCTCGAAGAGCGCCAACAACCGCTTGCCCGGGAAACGAAGGCGCAAGCTCGCGAGCGTCTCGGCGATGGCCGTCGGGTGGTGGGCGAAGTCATCGATAACAGGGACCTCCCGGACGATGCCCCGGAGCTCTTGCCGTTTGGCCGGCAGCTGAAAGGTGCGCAGCCCCTGATCGATGGCCTGAGGCGTCGCCCCAACCGATGCGGCGAGGCCCGCGGCGGTGAGCGCGTTCTCGACGTTGTGTCGCCCCCACAACCCCACCAGCGCCGTGCCGATGGGGTCGCAGCCTGGCAAGCGCAGGTTGAAGCGCGTCCCCTCGCCATCCGCCGCCAGGTCGGTCGCGAGCACGTCAGCGGCTGGATCTTCGATACCGAAACGCCACAGAGCGGCGGCTGAGGCGCGCGCGACCCGCGCGACGATGGGATCGGCGCCGTTGATGATCAGACGCCCGTCCTCGGGCATCACTTCGGCGAAGCGTCGAAAGGTGGCCTCCACGGCGGCCAGGTCTTCGAAGATGTCGGCGTGGTCGAACTCGATGTTGTTGATCGACGCGCTGGTCGGTCGATAGTGCAGGAATTTTGGGCCCTTGTCCCAATACGCGGTGTCGTATTCGTCACCCTCGACGACGAACACCTCGCCGTCTGAGACGCGATGATTGCTCCCGAAATTCCGAGTCACCCCGCCGATCATGAAGCCTGGATCGAAGCCCGCCTGTTGCAGGAGCCAGGCGGCCATCGAGCTGGTCGACGTCTTGCCGTGTGTACCGGTGACGACGACGCTGTGTCGCGACTGGATGAAGAGCCCGGCGACGCACTCCGGCAGCGAGCAGTGAGGCAGACGCCGGCTCCGCAGCGCGACGGCCTCCGGGTAGGTCGGCCGGATGACGTTGCCCACCACCACCACGTCGGGTCCCCAGTCGAGGTTGCTGGCGCGGTACCCTTCAGCGATCGGGATCCCGACCCCCCGGAGGGTGGTCGACATGGGTGGATACGCGCCGCGGTCGCTGCCCCGGACCTCGTAGCCACGTTTCACGAGCATCTGAGCGAGGGCTCCCATGGCGCTACCGCAGATCCCCATGACATGGATCTTTCGGACGCCAGACCAATCCACGGGAGCCGGGCGTCGACGCATTTGGGCGTCGGTCTCACGAGGTGGGGCAGTCGTCATGCGATCGAAGACTAGCTCAAGGAGGTTGCGGTCGCCAAAAACCAGGCATCTGCGCCGCCGAATGACGCGCTTGACAGGCTTTGGGGCGGTGCTAGGGTGGGCCAGCAAACATGGGAGGTCGCGTTGGCTGACAAGAGTGACGATCTCAAGGCGAGACTTGGTCTCAAGAAGCGCCGCAAGAAGAAGGAAGAGGAAGAGGAAGCAGCGCGGGCGCAGGCCGAAGCGGATGCGGCCGCGGCGAAAGCAGCGGAGCGGGCCAATCGAGACGCCTCTATCGCTGACGCTCGTTCTCGCTCGGCGGCGGCCGACGCGGCTGCCGGTCCGGCGGCCGAAGACTTCGGGTTCATGCGAGCCGAGAAGACGCCCGTCCCTGAGCGGTACGATGGCCCACAGTATGTGGTCGTCGAGGGCAGTGAAGAGATGGCGGGCCAGGCCAAGCAGCGCCTGCTGGTCATCATCGGCACAGCGGTCGTCACCTTCCTCATCGCGTTCTTCATGGGCCAGATGAGCGGGGCCGCGTCCACCGAGTCCGAGACCATCGATCTCTACTCCAAGCAGGCCGCGGCGAAGCTGAAGGGCATCTCGGAGGCCCAGGATTCGACCGGGAACGCCAAGATATTGGAGCGCATCGACGGACTGAAGGCTCAGTTCGAGGCGGTTCACTCGCAGATCGGCGCCGTGCTCGGGCAGAAGGGCGGTGCCTCGGACGGCGACTGGACGCGTCTGCAGCCGAAGCTGGAGAAGGTCGTCGCGGAGATGGGCCGGTACAAAGACGACAAGGTCTTCATCGATCCCCTGTCGATGACCAACGAGCTGTTCACCTTGGGCCCTGTGGCGAACTTCGCGGTGCGGACCAGGCAGCTCTACGACAAAGTCTCGTCAGCTTTCTCTGAGGCTCAGAGCATCGCCAAGGTGGCGGCGGCCGCCCCCGACGCTGACAAGATGGTGCGCCTGGTGGTCACCGAGGTCTCGGACCGCGAGGTGACGCAGCAGAGCTGGTGGAAGACGGGCGCCGACGGCACGCGCGGAAAGGTGACCGAGTGCAAGGACGCCAAAGACTGCACCGACGGCTTCACCTGCAAGGGCAAGAAGTGCTTCGCCCCACGGGTACCGGAGCGCAAGGTCTCCGCCGTGGTGAAAGCGGTCCCCGACATCGGTCGACAGCAGGTCGGCACCATCGACCCCAAGGACCCGAACTCGGCTCCCATCTACGATTGGAAGATGGTGCTGGTGCTCGATGAGAAGGACCCGGAGACGGGCAAGAACAAAGTCCAGGTGGCGTCGACCAAAGACGTCCTGCAGATGAATCTGTCGTCGGCGTTCACGCAGATGGCCACCAAAGCGTCGGTCCTCGTGTCCCGGCGGCTGGCCGAGATCATCCTCGAGGCCAAACTGATCGCGGACGGCGTCCGGTGGAGCAAAGTGGAGACGAATCTGAAGGCGTGTGCGCTGAACAAGAAGTGCACCTTTCAGAGCAAGTAGGCAGGCGGAGCGGACCCCCTCAGCCCACGCCCCGACGGTGCTCTCGCCGTCGGGGTTTGGCGTCTCAGAGGAGCCCCTCGAGCTCCGCCGCCTTTGCCATCAGCCCGAAGATCCCTCCGGTGTGCACGAAGAGGGCGTCTCCGCCTATGCGCGATCCGCCGTCCTGC
>JAAZYN010000632.1 GCA_014239625.1 Myxococcales bacterium
CGACGCCGATCGCTCGCCAATATCGAGCCGGATGCAAACGAACACTGGGAATAGCGCGGTGAGTCACCGGTGGGGCCGACAGCGTCGATGGGTGTCCGTGCAACTGTCGTGGGGTCGGGGCATCGTGGACAACATGACACACCTCGTTACAGTCGGCCTCGTCGCCACCCTGGGAGCCTGCATGCACCAGAACGCGCCCCACCCTGCCGCTCCCACCCCCAGCCCCGCAGCGGACCCTGCCGCCCCCGGACAGCAGCCGGCCAGGCCGGCAGGGACCACGGTCTGGGACTTCGAGGTGCGTACCAACGAGGGCGAGGTGACGTCCCTCGCCATGTACCGCGGAAAAGCCGTGCTCGTGGTCAACACCGCGTCGCGCTGTGGGTTTACGTCGCAATACAAGGACCTTCAGCAGATCTACACGGACTACGCGAGTCAAGGGTTCGCGGTGCTGGCCTTCCCCTCCAACGACTTCGGTGGGCAAGAGCCAGGGTCGGACGCGGAGATCAAGCAGTTCTGCGAGGCTCGATACGAGACGACCTTCCCGCTGTTCGCCAAGGTCAAGGTGAAGGGCGCGGGGAAGATTCCCCTCTACAAACACCTCACCGAGGCCTCAACGGCCGCGGTCCGCGGTGAAGTCGGGTGGAACTTCACCAAGTTCCTCTTGTCCCCCGAGGGTGTCGTGATCGCGCGCTTTGCCCCGTCCGACGTGCCGACCGCGGCGAACGTGCGACAAGCCATCGAGGCGACGCTTCCCAGAGCGCGTTGACCCGAGACCTGAGACGGAGCCCGCGCTATGGTCGGTGGTCGACCATCACACATGATGAGGGCGCGACGGCGTCGCCTGCCGGGTGAGGCGGAGGAGTTCCAGCCGTCGGCCGACCGGCGGCGCGAAAGGCACGATCGGCAGCGTCCCTGCCTGCTCACCCTCGATTCAGGCGCTGACGCGTGCCCTTTTCGGGCCCCACACCTCGGAGAGCAGCTGTCGCGCCTGGGCCGCGTCGTGATGCCGCTTGATTCGCCCCAAAGCCCGCTCCACGTCCCGGGCGATGAGGGGGAGCGCTCGGCGCCTCGCCATCCCCACCATCGCCTCCGCCTCCAGTCGCGACGAGGAGACCTGAAGTCCTCTCCAGCTGCCGATGTCTGCTCGGTCGATGAGGGTCGCGCCCAGCTCAGGTCCCAGCTCCTGGACGATCCGCAGCACCAACTCCGCAGCGATCTCGTCGGCCTGTGCCACCGCTACCTCCAGCGCGGCCTGCGCCGCTTCAGGCGTGCGGTCCTCGAGCAGGGCGATGTGAGCGTCGATGACCACCGATGGGAAGGCGGGCAGCCCCAGGAAGCCGCCCTGGGGGGGCTCCGGGGCGAGCAGCGCCCAGTGGCGCATCAGCCGCTGCATATAGCCGGAGATCTCCACGAACCTTGCGCCGGTGTCCTTGAAGCGCGCGTGGGGAGCTCCCGTCAACCGATAGATGCCGCGCATGAAGTACTGGCAGGGATAGCTCCAGTAGGCGAAGTTGTCCCAGTAGATCTTCGACGCCATCGCCCGCGCGTGACCGAACACGGGGGGGTTGCCCTCGTAGACCGTCATCCCTCCATGCACCAGCGCAGCGTACATGGACTCGAGCTCGTCGACGCGGCAAGCCAGGTCCTCGCCCTGCCGGTCGACACGGATGAGCTCGGCGGTGAAGGCGTTGGCCAGGGCGATCAGGTCGCTCCCCGGGCTGTACAGTGGATCGGTGAAGGAGCCGGCCTCACCTACCAGGGCCCAGCGATCCGTCGACCAGTGCCGGGTGCTGCGATAGGAGTAGTTCTTGATGGCTCCGAAGTCCATGACCGTGCGGTCCTGGAGCTGCTCCGCGAGCTGGGGCTCGTGCACCCGCAGGAAGGTCATCAGGCGGTCCAGGGTGCGTACGTCGTCGTAGCTGAAGTACTCGTCGTGACACACCACGCCTACGCTGGTGTGGCCCGAGGCGAGCGGGATGATCCACAGCCAATAGCCGGCGCCCATCAGATGGCTCGTCGAGCGCCATCGCTGGTCCGCCATATGTCGGTCATGCCAGTCCGTGTCGGCGTCCACGGGCACCCAGCTGTTCACGTCCATGCGCCCCTCGACCCGGAACCAGCCGGCGAAGCCCGGGTGGTCGTTACTCCGCTTGCTGCCTAGACGCCGTCGCATCAGCCCGGCGCGGCCCGTGGCGTCGACCAGCCAGCGCCCAGAGATCGTCGCCCGCGCCCCGTCACGCTCGTAGGTCACGGTGTGGGGGGAGGCGCCCGCACCCAGCGTGACGTCTCTCACGACGGCGCCCTCGATGAGGGTGATCCCCCTGTCGGCCATCATCGCGCGCAGATCGCTCTCGAAGCGCCCACGGTCCAGCTGCCACGAGCGCACGACGGGCTCCTGGCTGGCGCCCATCTCCAGGCGTTCGTGCAGTTTGCTTGTGCCACCGCCAGGGAAGAAGCGGAGCCCAAATTTGACGATCTGGGTTCGCTCGAGGTGGTCGGCCAGTCCCAGCTGCTCGAGGTACTGAGAACCCATCTCCACGCATGACTCCCCCAACTTGAAGGCGGCCTCCGGGAGCGGTCGGGCGAGCTTGTCGACGACCGTGATACGCAGCCCGCTGCCGAAGTCTCGCCGCAGATGCAGCGCCAGCGTAAGACCCGCCATGCCGCCCCCGCAGATGACGACGTCGGCGCTGTTGTCGTGTTCATTCATGGGCCACCCCGCATCACATGTCGACCTCAAGGATGCATGTTGTAGCGAGTAGGTGCTGCAGACGCCAGCGATGTCGTACACCCGGTCCCGGCAAGGTGCGCGGTGTCGTCGCGAGGGGCACCGACGCTTGCGCCTCCCTCAGGCCTGGGAACGTCGTCGACGTCGCCGCGCGCTCCCGCACGTGACTCGAGGCGCCGTGAACCATTCGGGCTGGCCCCGAGCGGGCGATGGCCTTCGCTGACGAGGCATGAAATCTCACGGCGAGCCTCCGGGGCCCGCTCGCTGCGCGTGCGTGCCCCTACACGAGGCCGCTCTCTCCGAGCGCGGTGATGTCCGGGGTACGCGCACCGAGCCGAACGCTGGGGTCAGGGCATCTGAAAGCAGTACA
>JAAZYN010000633.1:0-858 GCA_014239625.1 Myxococcales bacterium
TTCATGAGCTAGTGCTAGTGCCCCGTATGGAAAGTCCGCGGTCTCACTCCGCCAGCGGTTCGGCCCCTGCCAAGACGCGAGGCCGCCGGGCTGGCGGGGGTCAATTCAAGGCCGAGCAACGACGGCAGGGGACAATCAAGCCAGGATGGTGACCGCGTAGTTTTCATACGGGGAGTAGCAGCACCGTGGCGCAGGTGCAATCTAATCGTCACTTTCTTGCGCCTCGACCCCGGTGGCCCGATGGTGGGTGCATGTCGGGATGCGTACGCGCGGGTGTGATCGTAATGGTGATGGCGGCCGTGTGTCTGAGCAGCACGCCCATCTCCGCCCAGAGCACCGCCGACCGCGACCCCCGCAACTGGCCGACCCTGACCCGGCTGGTCACCGACCGCAACGAGCTGGCCGGCCGCGTGGTGACGGTCCGGGCGTTCGCCAAGCGCAGCGAATACTTCAACTGCGGCTACCGCGGTGAGCAATCCCGACGGATGGCCTTCACCCTGCTCGGTGGCCCCCTGGAGACCATCACCGGGTACCTCCCCCGGGAGCTGGGGCGGCTGCTCGACGGGGTGCTCGAGAGAGACCCGTGGACGCCCATCACCGTCCAGGTCCGGTTCGACCCCTCCAAACTCAGCGATCTGTGCCCCGGGCAGGTCGACATCCTCAAGTGGTCGCTCGGGTGGCAATACCCCGACGGGAGCGTGTCGCCCGGCCGCCCCGATCCGACCGTCCAGCCGAAAGCCGACGAGATCGCCCACCTGTACGCGTGATTTGAAACGAATCGTTGCTTCGAGCGTCTGACGTCCATGCCGTATCGCGAAGAGGACGAGGCGCTGCGCAGCCGCTATCGCACACTGGAGG
>JAAZYN010000633.1:868-3081 GCA_014239625.1 Myxococcales bacterium
CTACGGCGCCGGCCAGGCCCCTCCCCCGCCGCTGACCGTGGGCCAGCAGGTCCAGCTCGTCGCCGGCGCCCGCCTCTCGACCGCATACCACTGCAGCTTCAAAGGCCGCACGAGGACCCACTGGGCGCTGCGGCTCCACGACGCCCGCGGTGGCTTCGTCCACGCCTACCTCCCCAAAGGCCCCGAGTCACGCAAGCTGGTCGACTATGTGGCGCTCCACCGCAGCGTCCTGCTGACCGTGCAGGCGCGGACCGCGCGCGTGCCGATGAGCCACTATTGCCCCTTCCAGCTCGAGGTCACGGGGTGGCGGATGACCCCCCGGCCGAAACTCGAGACCGCCCGATAAGGCTCCCCTCAGCCCCGCCGAAGCTGGGCCGATGCCCGCTCCAGCAGCTGCATCATCTCCACCGTCGGCGGCGCCAACCCCGCCAACGTGGCGTCGGGCACGTCGATCACGTCGTCGCTGCACTCCACCACGACCGCCCCGCGGCCACCCAGCGTCGTCTGAAGAGCACGCTCCAGGCGCGTCAGCTTGTCCTTGACGGTGACCCGACTCTTTGCCCGAACGGCCCCGATCCACGCGGTGTCGGAGACGCGGTAGCTGTCGCCGAACTGCTCGAGCAGCAGCTCGATGTGCCCGCGCAACGTGCTGTCCGCGGTGTGATGGACACGACACGCCACCAACGCCCGCACCGGATATCCCGAGAGGTCCGGATGATAGGTCGACGCGCGCGCGCTCTTGTTCAACTCGCGCTGCCGGCGCTCGCCCGTCGTGGGCCGCAGGCGCAACACCCGGGTTCGCAGCGGCGGCGCCTCCACCAGGCGCCACCGCGGGACCGCCGCCTCCGCGACGGTCCGGCCCGGCCCCGCGGAGTGACGGACCGCGCTCAGCGCCTCTGCGAATGACTGGGCCGACTGGAAACGCCGCTCGGGGTCCCGCGCCAGACCGCGCACGACCACCTCCTGAACCGCCTCCGGGATCGCCGGGAGCCCTTCCGGCGCCCGCGGCGGGGCCGGATCCGACACCAGCCGACGGGCCAACGCCAGGCGCGTGCGGCCGCCCTCCGGGATGTTCCCCGTCAACATCTCGAACACCACCAGCGCGGCCGCATACAGGTCCGAGCGCTGGTCGATGATGTCCATGTCGAGCTGCTCCGGGGACATGTAGACCGGCGTCCCGAGCACACTCCCCACCGCCGTGATGCGGGCGGTGTCATCGGAGGCCGGCTTGGCCAGGCCCAGGTCCGACAGCTTGACCTGAGGCGGCCCACGGCCCGTGTCCGCCAGGTAGATCGACGCCGGGCGGAGATGACGATGGAGCACCGAGACCGCGTGGAGGTTGCCCACCGCCCCCAGGATCGACTCCCCGATCTCCAACGCCTGCGACCACTCGAGCGGGCCCGAGTCATCCAGCAGCGTGCGGATCGTCTGGCCCTCGATGTGCTCGAGCACCAACATCGGCGTCGTGGCCTCCACGCCGTAGTCCATCAGGGACACCACCCGGGGATCGCGGACCCGGGCGATCATCCGCGCCGAACGCTCGAACCGCGCGAGGTGCGACGAGTCCGACGGCCCGATGAAGCAGCGCACGTCGACGAGATGCCCCAACTCGCGATGCTCCGCGAGGTAGCGCTCCTCGTTCATGCCGCGGCTCAGCAGCTCGTGTACGACGTAGCGGCCGAGCAGAAAATCGCCTTTGTGGTGGATCGAGGACGACATCGCCGGGCATCAATGTCGGTCCCAGGCGCCGACGCTGTCAAGGGCTCACGTGCGACGAAGGCCAAACCGCGCACCCCTGTCCACCCACGCGGCCCCCAAGGTGGTGACCGCCAGCAGCGGGATCAGCCTGAGCGCCACCGGCCCCGTGAGCTGCGCCGCCAGCGCCGTCCCGCCGGCGGTCAGCGCGACCAGCAGCACACCCTCCCGGAGCCGACCGCAGGTCGCCGCCAGACCCCCCTGAACCGCCAACAGCACCCCGAGCAGGTACACCATCGCCACCTCGCTCAGCAGCGACGACGGGACCGCCCCCAGCCCCGAGACCAACACATAAGGGGCAGCATGCCAGGCCGCCCGCTGGCGCACCCCCGTGGCGACCACCGGGGAGCCCCGTCGGACCTGCAGCTGAGTCAGCGCCAGCAGCACCACCAACGCCGCCGCCGCCGACAACGACACACCCAACAGGCCCGCCCCCGGGGCCCACACCCCGACGCACG
>JAAZYN010000634.1 GCA_014239625.1 Myxococcales bacterium
ACGTAGAGCTGGTTGCCCTGGCTGTCCGCTGGTGGGGGGTTGCCGTACACCGTCAGATCTATCCGCGCGCCCGCCGTCAGGAAATCCAACTGCAACCGCAAGTTGAGCTTGTTGCGGATGATGAAGATGTTTTCGGGTTTGGGTCGGATGAGGCTGTCATCCAAGACCGTGTGCAGGTCGAGGATGAGGGTGTCGGTGATGTCAAAGATCACCGGCTTGCCGTCGGTCTCGAATTGCAGCGCCGGCGACACCCCGGGCCACCCCAACGCCACGATCAGGAGCGCGGCACCCAGGCCTCGCGGACGTACACCAATCATCGCCCGCGGCTACTTGGCGTCCAGGAGACTCTTGACCTCTTTCTCGAGGTGCTCAGCCTCGCTCAGCTGAAAACCTTCGATCTTTTTGAAGATCTTCCCCTCGCGATCGATCAAGATCGTGAACGGCGCCGTCAGGCGAGGGTTGTAGGCGTTGGCGATGGTCGTGTCTTCGTCGATCACCACGGTGAAGGTGTAACCATGAGACTTGATGTACGGCTTCACCCCCGCCATCGAGTCCGCGTTGTCGAGACTCACCGACACGATCTTGAGCCCCTCCGGGGTGTATTTGTCGTGCATCTTCTGCAACACCGGCATCTCGGTCTTGCAAGGCTCGCAGTAGGTCGCCCAGAAGCTCATCAGCACCACGTTCTTTCCCAGATGCTGCGCCAGATCGAAGTCGTTGCCCCTCAGATCGGTAGCGGTGAACGTGGGGAGCGACGACGTGTTGGTGGTCGTGTTCGTGTCGCTGTTGCCGTCACCGCCCGAAGTGGTGGTGGCGCAGCCCATGGCCACAGCTGTGAGCAGAGACAGGCCCCACAGGGTTGGGGCGAAAAGGCGAATTGGGCGTCCGAACATGGAGGAACCTCGGGGGGAAAGGGCGACCTTCAGGCAACGCGTTGAACGCAATCATAAGGCGTATACATCGCGCTACAAGGCGGTTGCACGCGGAAGGGCGCGGTGCGCCGCCACTGGCTGCCGCTCCGACGGCGACAACAGATGAAAGACCTTGTCTTTGCGGAGGCCCCACAGGCCCGTCCGGGCAGTGATGAAGCCGGTCGGACGAGCCGCGAGGTCGAACAGGGCGTGGGCGAGCTCGGTGGGCCGAACGTGGGCGCCCTCGGTCAAATTCACGCGCCAACGCAGCAGCGGGATCTCGCTAGGCACCCCGAGCAGCTGAACCTCGATCGGAGAAGGGTGGTCGAGATCGGCCCACACGAGTCCATCGCGCACATCGATGAGCCGGTCTCCTTTTTTGCGAGTCACGGTGATCTGCAACGGGTCGTCCCCGGTCAGAGCCTCGACGGCCGCCCGCAGCCGAGCCTCGTCCCACACACCTGGGGCGGCGACGATGTACTCTGCCAGCTGCGCGGCGCGCGCCGCCGCAGGGGTCTCTTTGTCGAGGGCCGCGGCGCTCAGCGCCACCAAGCCGGGTTCCGCCACGGTGTTGAGTCGGTCGATCAGAGCGCTGGGATCAAGCTCTTCGAGGGTCACGATGTCGACGACCTCAGACAGGCTGCGCACTCCCAGCGGGAGCGCCGGTCCATAGGACAGCAACGCCTTGGGGGAGAAGCCCATGCTGTACTTCATCGTGAGGCCGGCCCGGCGCATCAAGCGCGGCAGACTGCGCGCGAGGTCCAGCTGGGACGTCATCGCGACGGTGCCCAGCTTGGTGTAGAGCACCCGATAGCGAAACGACGCGCCTTGGTCCGCGCGCAGCGGCGGCAGGTTCTGGCCCCGCTTGTTTTTCCGGATCGTCTTCCAGGCGGGCGCGTCCTCTGCTGCGCGGGGCTCCGGTGGCGTATGTGCTCCGAGGGCTTGAAGGTAGTCGTTGCGCTCCTGCCTCATGTGCGTGAGGTCGCACGCGATGCCGCAGTGGTAGCAGACCAGCCTGCGGTCGTCGGACTCGGCGTCCTGGAGGTTGGTGTGGTGCACCTGGGCTCCCCGAGGCTTTCCACACGGAGGCGACAGTCTGTTCCTGGTCGCGCGCCGCCACTCCGTCTCCAGGAAACCGTCGGCCAACCCGACGTCGATGTGAGACCAGGGCGTGAGCCCATCGATGGGCCAGGTACCGTGGTAGTCCTCCGGGTCGATCCCGACCTCGGCGATGGCCTCCAGCCACGCCTCGAGGTTCAGCTGATCGTCCCAGCTGTCGAAGCGAGCGCCCTTGAGCCAGGCGGACTCGATCACATCGGCGACGCGCCGATCGCCGCGCGCGATGATCCCCTCGAGCCAGCTCACGTCGAGGTTATGATGACGCACGGAGATTCGATGTTTGCGCCCCAGCTGGCGCAGCTGCTCTTGCTTGACTCGCAGCTGCTCGCGCGTGTCCATCGCCGCCCATTGAAAGGGGGTATGCGGTTTGGGGACGTGGCTCGACGCCGCGACCGTCACGCTGAGCTCACGCTTCTTGTGGTATCCGGCGCCGATCCGCCACGCCTTGAGGGCGACATCCATGATGCCTTCGACATCCGCCTCGGTCTCGGTGGGCAGGCCGATCATGAAATAGAACTTCATCCTCCGCCAGCCGCGTGAGAACACGTTGTGGGCGGTCTTCATGATGTCGTCTTCGGTGATGTTCTTGTTGACCACATCACGCATCCGCTGGGTGCCGGCCTCGGGCGCAAACGTCAGCCCTGTGGCTTTCACGCTCGAGATCTCGTCGAGCAGCTCCTCGCCCAGGCCGTAGGCCCGCAGCGACGACACAGACAGCTGGGCGTTCTTGGGACGCAACCGCTCCATGACGCGCTTGATGAGGGGGCTGATGCACGAATAGTCGGCGGTCGACAGGCTGGTCAGCGAGACCTTGGCATAGCCCCCCTTGTCGAGGGCGGCCATGACCGCGTCCACCACCTGCTCCGGGTCGCGTTCGCGCACGGGCCTGTAGATCATGCCCGCCTGGCAGAACCGGCATCCTTCGGTGCACCCGCGGGCGATCTCGATGGACATCCGATCGAAGCTCGCCTCGGCCGCGGCCACGGGGCTGTCGGAGGGAAACGGGTAGCGCGAGATGTCGTCGACGAGGGCGC
>JAAZYN010000635.1 GCA_014239625.1 Myxococcales bacterium
CAGACCCGTCAGGGCCCCCGCCACTGGGCCCTGCCCCTCGACGAGGCACGTCGGCCGCCGGGCGCCATAAGGCTCGGCACGTCGCGAGGCGACCCCTGGCGGTCGCCACCAGGACCGCCCATCACTGCTCTTCGCAGATACCCACCGCGCCGAAGTAGGACGAGCACTGCGCGAACGTGGTCTCACAGTCGCTCTCGCTGGCGCAGAGTTTGTAGCACTTGGTGTTGACGCAGGTGCCACCGGGAGCGCAATCGCTGACGCCTTGGCAGCCCCCACCTACCGGGGCGGTGCCCGCGGGCAAGCACACTGGCGCGGGCTCTCCGGAGCTGACGTAGCAGCCCTTGGTCGAGTCCTCGCAGTCCTGACTCAGCAGATTGCAGGTCTCATAGTCCACGTCCAACTCACACACCTTGTACGGCGAGTCGGTGAGGTCCAGGCACGGACCCTTGAAGGCCTTTCCGCCCGGGCCTGGCGCCACGCCTGAGCAGTGCAGCTCGGTCTTGCAGAACTTGTAACAGTAGCTTCCGGTCCCGTTCAGGTCGATGCAGGTCCCCTCCGCACAGTCACCTTGGCCAGAACACTGTTGGCCGTAAAGCTTGTCTCCACCGGGTTGGCAGGATGGCGCCGTGGCGTTGGTCGCGTAGGTACAATTTTCGCCCTCGCTGCACCCGGTCTGCAAGATCGCGTTACAGGGAGGCGAGACGTCGGCGGGGGCGCTGGTGTCGGGAGGCGAGCGGACCACGTCCGCGGTGACGTCGGCGCTGGTGGCCGCGTCAACGGCCGGCGAGGCGCTGGTGCCACCCTCGTCGCAGGCCATCGCCGCGCAGAGCAGGGAGAGGGGAAGGGCTATCCATCGAGACTTCATGGCCACGTCCTCTTGGTCGCCGTGGTGCGCATCGCCGCGCGGTGATGTCGAGGTCCGACTCGATAGCTCATTTTGGCGGCGGAAGCCACGAGCTTCTCGGTCGAGAATGCACGACGCGAAGGCGCAGGACCGGCGGGGTCCATTCAGGGCTGAGGGACCCAGCTCCGGGCCGACCAAGCCCCGAAGTACGATCGCAACGTTCACTCGGGATCCTGGCGAGGCTCCGGGCGGGCGGCCGCGTACACCAGGACCCACGCCGTCAGCAGCACGCCGGCGCCAGCATGAGCGCCCAGGGAGTGCACGACCTCGCGCGACGGGCAGTGGATCTGGAGCGCCACGAACGCGGTCAGGCCGCCGCTGGCGGTGGCGGCGCTCATCCGCCAGGCCGCTGGACGGCCCCCACGCTGCAGCAGCCACACCGCGGACGCAGCGATGGCTCCGGTGATGGAGCCGAAGGTCAGACAGCGCCCCGCCGAGGGAGCCAAGGCCGGCGCCCCCGTCGCCCAGAGCTCAGGCGCGAGGGCCAAGGCGGCCGGCGCGCCAAGAGCCAAGCCGATGACGAGCCAGGCGACGCGCCCCAAAGATCGGGTGTGATAGCCGCGCAACGCCACCACGCACGTGATGGCCGCGAGGCCCAGCAGGGATGTGTTCATGACCACCTGCAGGGTCACGTCCGCGCTCGTGAGATCAGGTCGAACACCCACCACGAGACCCAGCGCGGCGGCGCCGATCATGGCGAAGGCAGCGATGAGCACCCGCATCGGCGTACCCAGCTCGCACACGCTCTCCATCAGGGAGGGCCTCGCGTCGGCGGTCATGTCCGCCAACGACGAAAACATCAGCTCCTGCTCCGACGCAGACAGATCACCGCGCTGATAGGCAGCGCGATCCGCTTCGAGCGCTGTCAGCTCAGCGGCCTGCTCCATCTGGCCCTCGTCGGTCTCCATACGTCCCATACTATGCCACCCTCCATGACCGGGTTACGGGTCACCCTCCAGCAGGACTCTCAAGGTCTTGTAGCCCCTGTGCGCACGCACCTTCACTGCGGACAGGGAGGCGCCCACGGTCACAGCGATGTCCGCGAAGGGCAGCTGCTCGTACCAATGCAGCACGATCACGTCCCGTTGACTCTCGGGCAGCTGCCCGAGAGCCCGACGCACCAGCCGTTCGGTCGGCGTCGTCGCGGCGGACATCACCGAGGGCTCGCCGTGAGCGATGGGGTCATACTGGACCTCCGGCTTGCGCCCGCGTCGGCGAAAATGTTCGCGCCGCAGGTTGAACGCGATGGTGTAGAGCCACGGGCGGAATCTCCGGCTCAGGTCGAAGTCTCGGCGGGCCCGATGCACCTGGAGAAAGGTCTGCTGCACCAGATCTTTGCTGGCATCCGGGTTCCCCAAGGCACGCAGAAACATCCCGTGCAGGCGGCTCGAGTACCGTCGAAACAGCGCCTCGAACGCGCTCTTGTCAGCGCCCTCGACGTAGCGGCGCATCAGCGCCTCGTCGGTGGCTGCGGACCGAGCTGAGGTCTCGGAGGTTTCGTCCACGACAGCGACGGACTCAGCTCAACGGGTCACTGTCCGCCAGCTCGGCATCACGCGAGGACAACAACCCACGGACCGACTCGACGATCGCGGCCATGGTCGTGCCAGGCGTGAACACCCGATCCACCCCGTGCGCGGCCAGGCCCGCCAGGTCGCCCTCGGGGATGATCCCGCCGACGAAGACGGCGACGTCGCCCGCCCCCTTGTCCTTCAACAGGCGGATGATCTCGGGGACCAGATGATTGTGGGCGCCGCTCAGGATCGACACGCCCACCAGGTCGACGTCCTCCTGAACAGCGGCGGTGGCGATCATGTCCGGCGTCTGATGCAGCCCCGTGTAGATGACCTCCAGCCCCGCGTCCCGTAGGGCGCGGGCGACCACCTTGGCCCCACGATCGTGTCCGTCGAGGCCGGGTTTGGCGATGAGTACCCTGTGACGCGCTCCGCTCATATCTCCCTCACCTCCCCACGCTCTCAATGATGTCCCGCGCGATGACCAGCTTCTGGATCTCGCTCGTGCCTTCGAAGATCGTCGTCACCCTCACGTCGCGATAGTATCGCTCCACCGGGAAATCCTTCACGTACCCATAGCCGCCGTGAATCTGCAGCGCCTCATCGCACACCCGCTTGGCGTTCTCCGTGGCGAACAGCTTCGC
>JAAZYN010000636.1 GCA_014239625.1 Myxococcales bacterium
CTTCGGTGATCATCGGGGGTTGGCGGAGCTCATCGCCCAGGACCCGCGCTTTACGGCGTGCGTCGTCAAGCAGTTCTACCGGTTCAGCACAGCGACCGTGGGCGACAGCGCCCAACACCCCTACCTCGACGACTGGCACGCGCGCTGGGCGGAGCAAGGGTTCCGGTTTTTGGACCTGGTCCGCATGGTGCTGCTCAGCGAGCCCTTCCGCCGTCCCGCGCCCCACGCTTTGACCGAGCCGGAGGTGGCCCCGTGACCAAGCCGCGCACGCTCTGTCGACGCACGGTGCTCCGAGGCATGCTGGGTGGCGCTGCGGCCACGGTAGCCCTCCCCCTGCTCGACGTGATGGTCGACGACGGGGGGATCGCGCTCGCCGACAGCGGCGGCTTCCCCCGTCGCTTTGGCCTCTTCTTCTGGGGCAACGGCATGGACCCGTCGCGCTGGGCGCCGACGATCAGCGGCCCGGACTTCGAGCTGACCTCGCAGCTCCTCCCGCTGGCCAGCGTCAAACAACACCTCACGGTGGTGTCGGGCTTCGAGGTCAAGGTCCCCAACGCGGTGACCCACCACTCCGGCGCCTGCGGCATGTTCACCGGCTCCCCGCTCGAGGTCTGGGGGCAGAGCCAATACAAGTACCGGGGCCCGTCGTTTGACCAGATCCTGGCCCAGGAGATCGGCGGCTTGACCCGCTTCCGGTCGCTCGAGTACGGCGCCCGCCCGGGCGATGGGGTGTCGCTGAGCGCCCCTGGGACGTTCAACCCGCCCATCACGTCGCCGCTGGAGTTCTACGAGCGGCTGTTCGGTCACGGCACCCTCCCGAACACCGAGGACGGCCCCGACCCCCGTCTGCTCATGCGCCAGAGCGTGCTGGACGCGGTGATCGGCGACGCCAAGTCCCTGCAGAGCATCTTGCCGGCCGCGGACAAGCAGCGGATCGAGCGGCAGCTGGACACCATCCGGGACCTGGAGCGCCAGCTGGCGGCCATCGCCCAGGGAGGGCCTCCGCCGGCGGCTTGCGTGGTGCCTCAGGGGCCCACCGGCCCCTTCGACGTGGGGTCTGACCAGGCTCAGCTGGTCGCCGCGAACCGAGCGATGACGGATCTGGCGGTGATGGCGCTGGTGTGTGACCAGACCCGAGTGCTCAGCAACTTCATGACCAAGCCGCTGAGCAACGTCTTGTGGGACGGCGTTTCGGACGGGCACCACGCGCTGACCCACCACGAGCCGGGCGACCAGCCGCAAGTGCACCAGGTGGTCGTCCACGTGATGACCGAGCTCGCCTACATGCTCGAGTCGCTCGCGGCGATCCCCGAAGGCGACACGACGCTCCTCGACAACTGCGCGGTCATGGCCACCTCGGATGTGTCCCTGGGGCGCGTCCACTCGCTCGACGAGTTCCCCCTGCTGGTCGCGGGTAGCGCCTGCGGGCGGCTGGTCCAGGGGACCCACATCCGGTCCGACGTGGGCGACAACATCGCCAAAGCCACGCTGAGCGTGATGCGCGCCACGGGCGCCCTGCTCGAGAGCTTTGGCGAGGGAGAGGCGTACACCACCGACGGGCTGTCGGAGCTCGAGACGTGACGGGCGACCCCATCCCCACGCGACGGCGCGCTGGCGCTACGTCCGCTCGCACCAGGCACGTGCAGGGTACGGCGACGGCCCTCCAGCCCAGGGCCGCGCTGGCTGTGCTGATGGCCTTGGTCGTGGGATGGCCGGCGTGCAGCGCCGAGACCGCGACCCCTGACCCGTCGGTCGTAGCGGACGTCGTCACCGAGGACCAGGGGCCGGCAGACACGCCCCCTGGAGCCTATCTGGAGGTCTCGCCGGCGCCACCGAGACCTGCTCACGCGACCTACCTGGTCAGCGAGATGGCCTTCACCTTCGAGGAGCCCGAGGGCGTCGCTCCCGGCTTCGATCTGGACGGCGCCGTCTCCATGGGCAACGACGGCACCGGCTGCGAGGTCGAAGACCAGACCGCGCCCGACGGGACACCCGGGATAGACAATCAGCTGGCCCGCTTCATGCCGTTCATCGAGGCCGCGGGGATCAATCAGCTCGAAGAGTACCTTCAGTTCGCTGTCCTCGAGGGCGGGATCATGATGCTCGCGGTGGTCGAGGGGCTCGACGACCCGGTGAATGACGACGACGTGCGCCTCATCATTGTCCGCGGAACCGGTCGACCGCTGGTTGATCTCGGCAACCGGGTGGAGGCGTGGCAGACCATCGGGCTGGCCGAAGAGGACCCGGTCTTGGGGATCTCGACGCAGGCCGCGGTGATCGACGGCGTCGTCGTCGGCCAGTTCGACAGCCTGCGCCTCCCGGCGCTCCTGTTCGACGTGTTCGTCGATCTGCACTTGACGTTTGGTCGTTTCTCGTTCCCCATCGCCTTCGACGACGCGCGCTCGGGCTTCGGCTCCGGGGCGGTGACGTTGACGCAGATCCTCGAGATCATCGACAAGACGCCCTCGGGTAACCTGGGCGACGTCATCGCCAGCCTCGGCCCGAGCCTCGCCGATCTCGATGTGGACGGCGACACGGAGTGCGACGCCCTGTCGGCCGTCCTGGAGGTGGGCGTGGTCCCCGCCTTCATCGCCGAGGGGCAGCTCGAGGCGCTGGCTCCCCTCCTCAGCGAGTAGACATGTATCGTTGTTTCACGTCGAGATCATCCGCGCTCCTCTCCGCAATCCTGCTGGCAGCCGTGGCCTGCGGCAAGACGGACAAGGCGCCGGACGACGACGGCGCGCTCGCCCGCACGCCGCCAAAGGCTGCGCCGGAGCGACCGGCGGCGGCTGGGGGAGCGGCGATCATCGACTGCTCCGACGGCACCACGCTGCAACGCAAGGGCGGCGCACAGTGGTGTGCCAGGGCGGATGGGACCCGGCACGGGCCGACGGGGCGCGTCGCGGACAACGGCCAGGTGACCATGCGCGGCCAGAATGTCGACGGCAAGTTGCACGGTGAGTTCCGCCACTTCACCGACAGCGGCGTCAAGGCCTCGGTGTCGCGATACGAGCACGGCGCGAAGCACGGCACGCTAACGTGGTGGTATCCGGACGGGA
>JAAZYN010000637.1 GCA_014239625.1 Myxococcales bacterium
TGCAGTACGACTTTGCCCGCCTCCGGTCCGTGCCACACCCGGCAGCACTACGCCTTCTTGGTTTCGCTCGAAGTTCCATGAATTATCCGGGTTAGGCGTCTGTCACAGCGACGCTCACGTGGGGTCGCAACGGGAGCGGCCGGCTCCCACGTCCGACGGCGCCCGGACTGTTGGATGCGCCGCCTGCTGCCACCGTTACGACGCCGTTAGCCGCCCACCTCAACGGGTCCTGAGATCGCGAGACCGCCTGCACGTCGCGGCGCGGCGTGAGGTGCAAGCCGACGGGTGGTGTACGTCGACGGCGAGAGACCTCGGCGAGGGCGGCTCGAGCCGCCCTCCGCGGATCGGGTCTCGAACCAGCTTTTTGGCGTCTGTCAGGCCCAGACGTCCAGGGCGGCCTCGAGCATCTGATCCGCTGTCCGAATGACGGCGAGGTTGGCCTTGTACGACGCCACCGCCATCTTTTGAGTGACCACCTCGGTGGCCAGATCGGTGTTTGAAAGCTCGACGATTTCACCCCCCTGAAAGCCGATCGGGGTTGGGGCACCGCTGTCTTCGACCATCGCCGATACGCCTCCGGTGGGTTGCTCGACGCTGACCACCCGGCCAGCACGGAAACCATGTGTGTTCATGTTTGCGATGTTGTTCGCGGTGGTGGCCACGCGCTGCGTCTCCACGCGGAGCGCGCTGTGGCTGATACCCATCGCGCCGAGGAGTCCGCTCATGACGCCGGCTCGGGGTGAGTCCGATGGTTGCGTGTCGCGACGTTCATCGACTGCACAACGGTCGTTTGTACAGAAAACTTAAGCCCCCGCCTCGACGTTGGCGCCTGGCTTACCAGCTGCCGGCGTGACGGTGCCTGACGGCGCTCGAACCGGAACCTCGTGCGGTGGCGGCCCAAGCCTTGGCGCCGCGATCGATCTCTTGGAGACGCGCTCCTGCGCAGACTCCTTGCGTCACGATCCGACGCGGTCGGGTCCGGCAGCGTGGAGTTCGACCGCGTCAGCTCGTCTCCTGCAACGCGCAGCGTCAAAGGCAGGCCTCCGCTGAATCATCCACCGAGTCATTGGACCGGCAGGTAGTCGAGCTCCGGTACGAAGCCAGCTGCGGCGAGGCGACTCATGACCTCTTTACGGGCCCCGCGGCTGGCCACCGCGATGAGCACCAGCTTGGCGCTTGGCGGGCCGAGTTGTTCCGGGCTCATGACGGGTACCCCCCCCGCTGCCATACCGCCGATCTTGCGAGGATCGATGTCCACGAACGCCTCGACATGCGCCCCGAGTGACCGAAGGCCGCGTGCATGTCGCTTGCCGTAGGGACCGCTGCCCCAGATAACACAGCTACGCTCGCCATGAGCCAGCGGACCGGACATCAGGAATCGATGCTTGAGGTCGCGCATGGCGTCGACCGCATACCGCGAGTCGGTGCGGGTCAACCGTGTCGGCAGGTCGCGCCAGACGAGCGCTGGCGCCTCGACCCTGCCGATGGTCGCCCCCGCCTCGAGCAGCCGCAGCCAGAAGTCGTAGTCTTCGGCGAAGGCGCCGCGGCGATAGCCGCCGAGCTGCCGCATCGCGCCGACGCGCATGGTGGCCGACGGGTTGGCCACGGGGGAGTCCACGAAGCGCTGCACTCGCATGTCGCTGGACGTCAGCAGGCCGTTGAGCCAGTCGACGTGACGTGCCATTCCACCGGGACCGCCCGCGTGAACGACGTGGCCTGTGCAGGCCGCCCACTCGGGGTGAGCGTCCATGGCGGCGACCTGGGCCGCGAGGCGACCTCGTGGCATCAGGTCATCGGCGTCGATCCGCGCCATGAGCGACGCTGTTGCCCCCTCCAAGATGAGGTTGCAGGCGCCGACGAGGTCTGGATGGGGCATGACCTCGACCCGGATCCTCGGGTCGGCGCCAGCGGCTCCCTGAGCGATCTCGACGGAGCCGTCCGTGCACCCGTTGCAGGCGATGACGAGCTCCCAACGCTCGAACGACTGGGCTCGGACCGAGGCGACGGTCTCCGGGAGCGTGCCTGCGGCGTTGTGGACCGGCAGCGCGACGGTGACACGCGGCTTCATGGTCGAATGCTACCATGCCTCGAGGGCGCCGCCAGGGGCTCGAGGACAGGAGCGAACACTCAACCGGAGCGACAGGGGGAATGTCGGTGCACTCGTCGTTGATATGGACGTGGATAGGGACCCTCGCCTTGACGCTGGCGGCCGGCTGTGGAGCAAACCAGATCACCGAGGCGGAGATCCGAGCAGCGCGAGACAACGCCGATCTCGGCGACGCTTCGTCCCGCACGCTGGCGTCAAAGGCTTGGCAGGCCTCGTCCGACGAGGACTATCCCGCGCTCTTCGCCTACGCGCGGGAGTGCGTCCAACGCTACGGGCGCCAGGGTAAGGCCATGAACGCCTCCATGACGGACTTCGCGCCGCCCGCTACGGCGGCCGCCAAGTGGGCCCTCAATGACGTAGGGACCTGTCTGTTCATCATGGCCCACGCGTATGCGGATGTGGGCATGTATCGCGAGGCGTCTCGGTCCTTCCGGAGCCTCGCCGACGGCTACAGCTTCGCGCAGTGTTGGGACCCCAAGGGGTGGTTCTGGCGCCCCGCTGAGGGGGCCAGGGCCAAGGCGCTCCAATACCAACAGCTGAGCCGAGCGGGGCGGTGACCACCGGGGTGGCCGAGCCGGCTGTTGTCGGTCCCCACCCTCGAGAGCCCGAGCGCCTGCGGAGCACGGCTGGCCCGGAGTGACGGCCTCAGCGTCCGTGAGCGGACGACAGAAACGGGCGGACCTGCTTGATGACAATCTCTCCGGTCCGGGTGCGCTTGATCTCGACGTCGAGCTGCGTGTGCGCCGACGGATCCGCCGCCGCCGCGTAGTGGTCCTGAACCAGGAACAGGAGCGCGCCCAGTCTCTCCAGCTCGGTCTCGCTCCAGAGCAGCCCTCCGTCGGGGGCGAGCGACGACCGGGCGACGAGACGCACCTGCTGTAACGGCTCTTCGACGGTTCCTCGCCGAAACGTAAGGACCTCTGCGGTGGCGGTAGGGATTTTGGGTTTGAC
>JAAZYN010000638.1 GCA_014239625.1 Myxococcales bacterium
CGGCTCCGGTCCGCGCCACGCTCGTATCACCTACCCCTCCTCGGTTTCGCTCGAAGTCTGGTGAGAAATGCGGGCTAACGCCTGTCTGCCGCCAAGCGTTCGAGCTTGGGCCGCCAGGTCTCTCGAAAGTGGTCGGACCCGGCGGGGTCAGCGACCTTCATGCCGCGACTGGCCGCGACCTGGTTGAGGAAGTTGCGGTCGCGAATGAGAGGCAGATAGGGGGGGCTCAGCCCGAAGTCGGTGTAGGCTTTGTCCGCCAAGGCAACCTCCAGGGAGACCGTCGTGTAGCCTCGGCTCTTCAGCACGTCGATGACCTTGCGGAGATGATCGGCGTTGAGCGGGTTGGCGTGCACCAACAAGACCAGCGGGATCTCGCGGCCATACAGCGTGCGCGACAGCGATTCGACGTGCTTGGTGCACTCGATGACGTGTTCGACGTACCACGCCGCGATGCGCTGGCGGACCGCGGGGTCGGTGGTGCGCGCGTAAAAGGCGTTGAACGAGTAGTCTCTCGTGGCCAGCGACACCGGCGCGTGGCGGTATCGCCCCTTTTTCAGGTAGGCCGTCATGGCCGCCAACTTTTCCGCGGTGTGGCCATGGTCGAGGTAGGGATAACGGAACCACCCTCCGCGCAGCTCGACGCCCAGTCGCCGCCGGACGATGTCTTCGTTCTTTGTCGCATCCAGGATGAACCGGTCGATGGGTGTCTTCGAGTATCTCCGATGTGAGAACGTGTGATTTCCAAAGGGGAGCTGGGCGTCGCGCCACATCGCGAGGGCGTCGTAGTCTCCCCGACGTCGGCCGACCACGAAGCCGACCACCGGGGCGCCGACCTGTCTCACCTGCGTGACCAGCTTACGCATGTTGGCGACCACCGTGCGTTTATCTCTGGGCGACGGGCCGACGAACGGCAGGTCATCGACCGTCACCGCCACGGTGCGCGCCGCCACAGTCGCTGGAGCGGCGAGGAAGAGCGCGAAGATAGTCACGAGGGCAGGTCTCACGAGGGTCGCAACGCGGGGCTCTGCCGTCCTATTTCAGGGCCACACCCAGGCGCGCGGTCGCCGCGGCCCGCTGCTCAGCTCCCCATGGCCGCCACGAAGAGCTCCGCGGTGCGCTCCGCCACTTCCGCGACCGTCGCCCGGACGCTGGTCTGGCGCGCGATGGTCGTCAGCTGCAGGGTGGCGTCACCACACGGCTCGATGGCCTGGAAACCTTCGAGATCGCAGCACACATTCAGGGCAAATCCGTGAGTGGTGACCCCCCTGTGGATGTGGAGACCGATCGAGCCCAGCTTCATCCCGTCCACGTAAATACCGGGCCGGGCATCGTCGTACCAGACGTCGGTGACGCCGTAGGACTCGGCGACCGATTTCATGGTCGCGCCCAGATGTCGAACGATTCTAGAGACGTCCCAGCCGAGACGCTTCAAGTTGACCACTGGGTAGCCTACGAGCTGGCCGGGCCCATGCCACGTCGCCAGTCCGCCCCGGTCGGTCTGGATCACCTCGGTGCCGAGCCGGGCCAGCGCCGGGCCATCCACCAACCCGCCGCGCCGGCCCAGGGTGACCACCGGAGGTTCATGTTCCAGCAACAGCAGCTCGTCGCCTCCTCCGTCCAGGACGCGTTGACGCGTCGCGAGCTGCTCGGCCAAGGCGTCGCGATACGCAATAGCTCGGAGGTGACGGATGAGCGGTGCCGTGATCATGCGCGCTTATATACCAGGGTTTCCGTGTGGTGTTGTACCCACGCTCACCAAATGGGATAGTCCCGGCGACTCATCGCCGCGTCGCCGTACACACGAGGTTGGAACGCATGGCAGCCGCATTGCTCGAAGGCTCAGAGCTCGACCCCTCGGACGTCGAGAAGCTCCTCAAAAAGAAAGCCGCTATCGACTTCGAAGATCTTCTCGAGAAGCGTCTTTGGGACGGGCGCGTCCATGTCCGGCGCAACGCAGCCCTCCTGCTGGCGTTGGGTGGCGAGATCCCGGACGGCAAGGCCAGCCTGCTGCCCATCGCTGGCAAGGACAGCGACGCCGTGGTGCGGGAACATATCGCGGCCGCCTTCGGCACCCACGAGGTCGATCCCAATATCGCAGTCCCGGCGTTGCTCAAGGCCCTCCTTGACCCCGAGAGCACGGTGAGCGACGCCGCCTTACGGTCGCTGGATGCGGTGCTGGGTCGCAAGCACCCCGCCGCCTTGGCCGTCTTGGTGAAGGCCCTCGGTGATGCGCGGCCGTTCGTTCAGGTGACCGCGTTGGATCTGTTGGTGCAAGCAGGCGTTGAAGCGGTCGAGCCGCTCATTGACGGCCTCCGGAATCTGAACGGGCTGGTCCGCAAAGGCTCGCGCCAGTCCTTGCGGATGCTCGGCAGCATCGCTGCCCCGCAACTGATCGTCGCGATCGAAGATGACGATGTGCGCGACCCCGTCAAGCGTATCCTGGAGTCCATCCCGCTCGCGCCTCCCGACGAGGAGGCCCTCAAGCAGCTGGTCAGCGGTGGGGCGCCGGTGGTCCAGATGGTCGCGCGGCGGCTTCTGGAGGGCGCGACTGCACACCGCGTAAAGTTGGCCGAAGAGGAGCTCTCGGCCATCCCGAGCGTCGAGATAGAAGGCTTCTACGACGGCCCGTTGGACGAGAAAGCGGTCACAGCCGCGGCCAACACGACCGATCCGATGGTGATGGTGCGCGCCCTGGGCGACGCCCGCCCGACCGCGCGCCAGAACGCGTCAGCTGTGTTGGCGAAGAGCGGTCTGGGAGATGCGCCTCGGGAGGTCACCCTCCCCAAGCTGGCTGCCGCCGTCAAAGACGATGACTCCAAGGTTCGCGCCAATATCGTGCGCGTGCTCGCGAGCTCCGGTGGCGAGCTCGCCGCCGATCAGGTAGCGCGTGCCGCCGCCGACCCCGAGCCAGAGGTCCGCGAAGCGGTAATGAACGGCCTGTCGAAGCTGGCCGCTGCCGAGCCAGTGCACCTGCTGGATAGCCTGGGAAACAACGTCTCCGAGCCCACCCGGGAGGTCACCGTCGCGGCCTTCGTTGGCGCGGGCAAGGCCGCGG
>JAAZYN010000639.1 GCA_014239625.1 Myxococcales bacterium
ACCTGCTTCGGCGACCGCGTCAGCCACGACCTGGTCATAGTTGCCACCGTTGGGAAACTGGATGGCCTGCTCGTTGACCACCGCGTGCAGGAAATTCTTGGGGATCGCGCGCCCGTTACCCAGGACCCAGATGCGCATGGGCATGTCCGCCGTGGCGGCGATGCCGGTCAGACGGAGCGGGACACAGGGGCCACCTTCGGGGAGGCTCAGGATGTCGCCGCTGCTCTTGCCGTTTTGGAGGCGGATGCCGATGAATTTGAACCCCTGCGACACGTAGAAGGCCAGGAGCGGTTTGGACGCCGGGTCCTGGTAGTAGCCGTTGGCGTTGAGCCAAGCGAACAGCTCGTCGGAGGACTCGGGGGCCTCGATGAGCTCGGCGTCGTAGGGGCCAACCTTGGCCGTGTCCTTAACGTACGGGTCGGGCCGACCCTCGGCGTCCATCGCCACGCTGCTCTGCAGGTCGGCGCCCTCCTGTTCGAAGCTCCGCGACGCGCTCACCGCGATCGCCACGCAGCCGAAGCCACCGAACCCGCTAGAGCCACCACCGCTGAAGTCGCTCGACTCGCATCTGCTCGGATACGGGTCGCCGAAGGTGACGCTCCAGCTCGGGTCGGTCGCCAGCTGCAGGTTCTGGAAGAGCGCCTGCGAAGAGAGCCCCACCGCGCGCTCCAACGGCACGACGTTGCCGTTGCCGTCGCGGGGATCACCGAGGACGGGGATGAGCCAGCCGAACTCCGTAGGGTCGCCCTGATAGCTGACCTCGATGTGCATCGTCACCATGCCGTCGTCCTTCTGGACGAACATGATCCGCTCACCCGATTGGAAGATGGGGCTCTGGGTCTGCGCGTTGCAGAAGAACCCGCCACAGGCTTCAGCAGGCGCGGTGTGAGTGAGCGATAAAGCGATCGCGCCGAATATCACGGCTGCGAACATGTGCTGGCGCGGCATACGTACCTCCATCGGTGGTCCTCGAACAGGAGACAGATTTGCAAGAACCAGGCCAAGTTGCGCCATCTGCCGATGGGGTACAGACCACGTGGGGTGACCCGACGATCACACGCAGGACATGCCTGGGTTCGAGGTCCCGGACTGTATAGGGCATGACCGTGTCGTCTAGTCGATTGACACTCGAACGGCTCGGCGGGGAGGCCGATCAGACCGCGGCGATGGTCCCCCATCCACTGAGCTCCGGGTCCCTGAAAACCCCGCCCCACTCGAGGTTGGGGTCGTGCCATTGCCAACCACGACCCGTGTGGCCCAAGGTGCCCGCGTGGGCCGCCCTGACATAGAACCACAGGCGCCTCCGGACGCTCAGAGGGTGGGCGAACGACGGGCTCGTGTCATCATGGGCCATGAGGTATAGCCGGGCGGTGATCACTCCGAGGAGGGACAGCAGGTGGGATTCGCTGAGTTTCTAAAGACGCTCTTCGGTGGCGGTGGCGGCGCCGACAAAAAGGACTCTTGCATCGCCTGTGACGCGACCGACCTTGCGGAGCTGGCGCCCGGCGCCTATCGCTGCGTGCCCTGTGGTTACGAAGGGGGTGACGGCTACGCCGCTTACGTCGAGGACAACGAACGCGCCCGGCTGCGCGAGCTGGACGCCGCCGAGTTGAAGGCGCGAGCCATCAAGCAACTCACCGACGCCCGCTTCACGCTCCTGGCCGCCATCAGCGGGGAGATGAGGGACGACGGGCCGGTCGACTCCAGCGACGATAGCCCCTGGGATCTCGTGATCGAGGCCGGCGACGCCGTGTTCGGCCTGGACCTCGACGACTTCTCGCTCGGTCGGGGCTCCGACGCACACGCCGAGGAGCGGGCGCGGATCGCCAACGAGCGGCGACAAGGCATCGCGGAGGCGGCCCAGACGGTCATCGCGCTGCGGCCGGTCTTGGACGTCTTGAGCGAGAAGGGGCTCGACATGACCGAGCACCGACGTCGCCTCGACATCATCGCCGACAGCGACCCGCCTCCGCTCGACACGCTCAAGAACTTCATCACCAACGCGGGCAAGCGCATCGACGCATGAGGAGCCGCCCCCAGCTCCACCCACCGGGCTCGCCCGGCCGCCGGTTCGCCACACCGGGCCTCCTGACGACCTACTTGGAGGCCGTGCGGAGCTGGCGCTTGATGACCGCTTCGCCGGTCTTCACGGACGCGGCGAGGTAATAGGGCGACACGACCGTGGTCGGGAAGAAGATGGCCGACGGGCGCACGCGTATCTTGACGTAGGCGCTGATGGCGTCGTCGAGCCGAAGCCCGTGGCAGGCCAGTGTCTGGGTGAAGCGGTGCCCCGGGGCCAACATGACGCCCTCGGACTCCCGCCAGGGCTTCTCGGCGCGCTTGCGGTGGTGAAGCGTGCGCAGGCGCGTGTCGCGCTCGACGATGACCCGGGTGCCGCAGCTCAGGTTGAGCTTGTGCGCCTTGGGGACCCACACCGCGACGTCGCTGATGTTGCGGAAGGTGGCGACCACCGCCACCGTGTCCACGTCCACCTGGCGGGCCTCCTTGAGGCTGAGGCTGACGGCTTCTTGCCCCACAGGGAGCCGGTGCGGGGTGACGGACAGGGAGGCCTCGGTCCGCAGTGACCGCGGGATCACCACATCGATGGAGCCGGAGGCAGGGCGCGGCGTGGCCGCCGGGTAATCGAGTCGCGCCAGCAGGTGATAGTCGCCGCTGTGGCAGCCGGCTTTGCACCGCGACGCGAAGACCTGGTCGAGGCGCCCACGCATCTCGATGAAGGCGTCCGGCTGCAGCACCCTCCACTTGACGCTGCTCGGCGCCTTGGTGCGGCGAGCAGCGGGCTCGGCGGGGCGGCGTTTGTCCCAGGGCATCGCGTGCCAGCCGAAGAGATCGAGGTGAGACAGCAGGTCAGCCGGCACTCGGACGGGCTTGAAGCCCGTGTTCTCAAAACGGACGCGATAGTAGATCGTGCTCCCGGCGGACGGGTTGGGGTGGCTGAACTCGATCTTTAGCCGAGTCGTCGGTACCGGCTTTGGCGGCTTGGCTTCCGAGGGGGCCGTGGCGATGAGGGTGAATGCCGCGG
>JAAZYN010000063.1 GCA_014239625.1 Myxococcales bacterium
TCGGTACGCCGCAGAGGCCGAGGCGGCGCGCAAGCGTGCCGCGACCTATGCCAAGCCGCTGGAGCGTGAGCAGAGCAAGACGTCCAAGAAGGCGGCGCGCGTCGCAGACGCCGAGATCAACAAGCTAAAACAGCGCCTGCGGCGGGAGCGGAAGCTCGCTGCGGACGCGCTTGAGCGAGC
This sequence comes from Myxococcales bacterium, assembly GCA_014239625.1. GTDB lineage: Bacteria > Myxococcota_A > UBA9042 > PHBI01 > JAAZYN01 > JAAZYN01. Next base: position 181 of record JAAZYN010000063.1, read on the forward strand.
AAAGCGAGCGGACTCTGAGCGGCAGCAGGCGGAGGCCCGTCGTCGGGCCTCGGACGCCAAACGGAAGTCCGCAGAGGCCAAGCGCCAATCAGCGGACGCCAAGCGCCGCGCGGCGGAGTCCGATCGCCTCGCCGCCGTGGCACAGCGCGAGGCCGCGGAGGAGGATGCCCGAGCTGCGGAGACCAAGCGTCGGGCGGCGGAGGCCAAGCGTCGAGCGGCGGAGACGGCCCGTGACAAAGCCGAGGCAAAGGCTCGCACCGCCGAAGCGGTAGCCCGCGACGCGGCCCGCACCGCTCCGCAGCCAGAGGTGTCGAAGCGATCCGAGATCCGTGACGTGGCGTTCCGGGAGATCAAGGGCGCCGGCGGCGAGGTGACGATCAAGCTCGACGGCAAGACGCCTTACGAGATCATTCGCCACAACAAGCGCCGGATCGAGCTGAGGCTCTCCGCCTCGACCCTCCCCAAGGCGCTCGAGCGCAGCCTGGACGCTAGCGAGTTCGACGGCCCCATCAAGCTGATCTCGAGCTTCGCGAGTAGGAGTGAGCCGGGCGTCATTCGAGTCGTCATCGACCTCAGAGAGGACGCGACCGACGCGATCAAGACGGTCGGCACCGACATCGTCTGGGCCTTCGCCAAGCGCATCGATCCCGCACTTGGGGCTCGCGCGGTGGCCAAGGCCACGCCCCCGCCGCGCGGCAAGGCGTCCCGGAACGGCCGGCGTATGCCTCCTGGCGTCCGGGGTTACCCCGGCGCGGTTGGCGCTGAGGGCGGATCGACCGCGAAGGGCGGTGGTTCCCGGTTCCTCGGTGACCGTCGGGCCAAGCGGCGCGGACGGCGCTACTCCGGCAAACGTATCAACGTGACGATCAAAGATGCCGACATCCGCAACGTCCTGACCTTCCTCGCCAAGGAAGGCGGAGTGAATATTGTCGCGAGCGACAAGGTCTCCGGCGGCGTCACGTTCCATCTCGAGAACGTCCCGTGGGACCTGGCGCTGGATATGATCTTGAAGACCCAGGGCTATGACTACGTGCTCGAGGCGGGCGTCTACCGCGTCGCGCCAGCGGAGGATATCCGCGCAGAGTTCGAAGCCGAGGTGAAAAAGAAGGAGGCGCTGCGGGACCTGAAACCACTGGTCGTTCGCTTCATCAGCGTCAACTACGCAAACCTCAAAGAGCTGGAAAAACACATCAAGGGTGTGCTCAGCAAACATGGCACCGTGACGATCGATGGAGCCACCTCCACCATCCTCGTCAAGGACATCGAAGAGCATGTGCAGGCCTCCGAGGAGATCGTGCGTCGGCTCGACGTGCAGATCCCGCAAGTGCTCATCGAAGCGCGTATCGTCGAGGCCTCGACCAGCTTCAGCTCCGAGTTCGGAATCCAATGGGGTGGGGACTTCGCCATGGCGCCCGCGTTTGGCAACCCGACCGGTTTGGCGTTTCCATCCATCATCGGCCTCTCGGGTGGCGCTGACGACTCCGCGGCCCCGACCGAGGGGCTGCTGACCAGCAATCCAAATTTCGCGGTCAACCTTCCCGCGGCTGTGGGTGCCGGCGCCGGTGGCGCGCTGGGCCTCACCCTTGGATCCATCGGTGGCTCCGCGAACCTCAACCTGCGCCTGAGCGCGGCCGAGTCCCGGGGCCAGGTGAAGATCGTCAGCGCCCCAAAAATTCTGACCCTCGACGGCAACAAGGCGGTCATCGAGCAAGGGATCTCGATCCCTGTCCCGGTAGTCAGCGCCAACGGCGTCAACACCCAATTCTTCGACGCGAGCCTCAAGCTGGACGTCACGACGAATACGTCTCCCGATGGCAACATTCGCCTCGACGTCGACATCAACAAGGACGAGCCCGACTTCGGTCAGACGTCGGCCAACGGTGCGCCCACGATTCAGAAGAAACACGCCAAGACGGCCTTGCTGGTGCGCGACGGTGAGACCACCGTCATCGGTGGCATCTTCACGCGCAACACCGGCTTCAACGAGAGCGGCGTCCCCGTATTGTCGAAGATTCCAATCCTGGGTTGGTTCTTCAAAAATCACCGCGAGAGCGACAGCCGCTCCGAGCTGCTCATCTTCATCACTCCGCGGGTTCTGAACCGGCGGGCGAGCGTGGTGGGGCAGGGACAGTTCGAGACCAACACCCGAGTGGACAACTAGGGCGCCGTTCCAACGGTTGGAGCATGGGTGTTCTGACGCTGGTTGGCATGATGGGGGCCGGGAAGACGACCGTCTCACGTGTCGTCGCCAGCCGCCGGGGGTGGTCGGTCTGTGACCTGGACGACCTCATCGTCGCCAGGGCCGGCGAGTCGGTCAGCGCGATCTTCGCGCGAGAGGGGCAGGCTGGATTTCGGCGCCGGGAACGCGACGCGTTGGCCGAAGCGTTGACGTCCAGGACGCCGCTCGTGCTCGCTACGGGCGGCGGCGCACCTGCGCAGCCCGGAGCCATGGACGCGATCACCGAAGCCGGTCCGTCGGTCTGGCTGCGTTGTGCACCGCAGCTCGCGGCGCGGCGCGCTCTTGCCCAGGGCGGTCGACCACTGCTGGAGGGGTGTGCGGACCACGCAGAGGTTGTCGCGTTGATGACCGCCATGGCGGCAGAGCGTCGCCCATTTTACGCTCGGGCTTCGATCGTGGTCGACGTGACCGCGTCGGACACCCCGGACGCCATCGCTGACCGCATCGAGGCGGGGCTTTGAGCCGCCGAACGCTCCAGGTGGCGGTGAGCGACGGGAGCTACCCGGTGGAGCTCACCGCCGATCTGCCGGGTTCACTGCTCCGAGATGCGGTCAGCGACCTCCACCTCAGGGTGGGCGCTCGCCGCGTGCTCCTGGTCACCGACAGCAACGTGGGCCCACTGTATGCCGCGGACGCTGTCGCGGCGGTGGAGGCCGCGGGGTGTACGTGCGCGGTCGCCCAGATCGAGGCTGGCGAGCCCACCAAGACGTTAGCCACCTGGGCCCACATCGTGGATCGCGCGCTGGCTCTTCGGTTGGGTCGGGACGACCTGATCGTCGCCCTGGGAGGCGGAGTTGTCGGAGATGTCGCGGGCTTCGCCGCGGCCAGTGTGAACCGCGGGATCCGGTACATCCAAGTCCCGACGACCCTGCTCGCCCAGGTGGACAGCTCCGTAGGCGGCAAGACCGGGGTAAATCACGCCGCCGGAAAGAACCTGGTGGGCGCCTTCTGGCAACCCTGCGCCGTTGTCGCAAGCCAAGCCGTGCTCGCTACTCTTCCGGCTCGCCAGCGGCGCTGTGGTCTCGCCGAAGCGGTCAAGCACGGCTTCATCGCGGACGCGTCACTGGTTCGGTGGGCGGTCGCCAACGCCTCCCAGCTGGTCGCCCTCGAGGCTGCTACGACCGCCGAGCTGGTCGCCCGGTGTGTGGCGATCAAGGCTGCGGTGGTGGCGGCGGATGAACGCGAAGCGGGTCAGCGCGCCATACTCAACTTCGGACACACGTTTGGCCACGCGTTCGAGCTCGAGCTCGGCTACGGGCGTCTGACGCACGGCGAGGCGATCGCCTTGGGCATGGTGGTGGCCGCAGATCTGAGCGTCGCGTTGAAGGTCGCCGAGAGGCCCGACCTCTCCCAGGAGGTCGTGGCGGCTCTGAAAGCCTTGGAGCTTCCCCACCGACCGTACGACGCTCAGTGGCCCGGTCTTGACGCGCTGGTGGGCGCCGCGCGAGCGGATAAAAAAGCTGTCGGCGACGATTCCGTGCGATTCATTTTGTTACGCCAGAGCGGAACCCCGTTGATCCAAGTGCACCTTTGGGAGCACATTAGAGAGGCTCTGAAGCCTCGCTTCGACAATAGGAGGTCCTCGTGAAGGACATCTCAGCCCAGGCTCGCAGCCCACTGTTCGCTCTCCTGGTTATCCTGACAGCGCTTCCCGCGACGGGATTGAGCGCCTGTAATCTGGAGAGTGTCCCCCAGGCACTGGTCATTCTTGCCAATCAGGTGCCGGAGACTGGCTGCGTGGTGACCGCCGGCGGCGGCGCCAGCAAGATTCGTTCTCAGGGCCAGCTGGACCTCAGCATCGGCCGCTCGTATTCGGGCTATCTTCAGGTCGAGAACCTCTTCCCCGAGCTGACGGAGCTGACCTCGTTCGAGGGCGAGGACATCCGGCTCGATGGGGCCGCTGTCTCTCTCCAAGCGCTGGAGATCGTGCATCGCTTGCCTGCGGAGGTGTTGAGCGACGCCGGGTTCCAGACGGCGCTCACCGAGCTGAACGTGCCCGCCCCAGGCTCTACCTTGACCGTTCCAATCTCAGGCGCGGTGCTGCCCGGAGAGTCGACGGTCGCCGTGGGGGAGCTCATCCCAGCGAATCTGGGGCAAGCGCTGCGCAACTTCAGCGGCCTCGCGCTCGGCGTCGAGGTCGGGTTGGTGGTCGAGGTCGTGGCGTCCGGCGTTCGGGGCGACGGGAGCGTGGTCAAGAGCGGGACGTTCTTCTACCCCATCTCCCTTTGCAACAATTGTCTGGTGGCCGGCGACTCGTTGCAGTCGGTGGTCGAGGCGCCAAGCGAAGATGACCTCGCCGCCGACACCATCTTTGCCTATGGCGAGGTGTGTGAGATAGGTGCCGATGTCGCCGTCAGCAACCTGTTCTGCAGTCTGTTTCGCCCGGGCTCGGCCAGCGCCGACGACTGCAAATTCAACCGCTGTCTCGGCAGCGTCGCCGGGACCCTCCAGTGCCCCTCGGATGGCCAGGCGTTGCCGGCGCCAGTGGTCATCGAATGATGCAGCGTTAGGCGGGCGGACGTGTCCAACGAGAGCTTCGAGACGGCGACGCTCGCCGACCTTTACGCTCGGCAAGGGCACTACGACCGAGCGCGCGCTATCTACGAGCGTCTCACGCGAGAGTGCCCGGAGGACCACGCGCTGGCCGCGCGCTTTCAAGCCATGCTGGCTCTGGCGCTGGGATCCGAGCGCGACTCCGCGGGGGCCACCCGGGATCGACGACTCGCGACGCTGCAACGGCTGCTGACGCGGGTGCGCAACCGACGCCGCTCATGAGCGGCGTCACCTCCAGCCCGCGTCAGCTGAAGATCGCCGTTTTACACGGCCCAAACTTGAACATGCTCGGGCTGCGCGATCCGTCGCTCTACGGTTCGCTGACCTTGGAGCAGCTGAACGACGCGATGTTGGACGTCGCGGCGGCCCTCCATGTGACGCTCATCATCGAGCAGTTCAATGGTGAGGGCGAGATCGTGACGGCTATCCAGGGCGCGCGCGCGGCGAGCGTCGACGGGATAGTGATCAACCCGGCCGCTTACACCCACACGTCGATCGCCATCCGCGACGCCCTGTTGGCCGTGAACATCCCGGCCGTGGAGGTCCACCTCTCCAACGTCTACGCGCGCGAGCCTTTTCGCCACGCCAGTACGGTCGCCGACATCGTCGTCGGCCGAATCATGGGTTTCAAGGGCGACTCGTACACCTTGGGTCTCCAAGCACTCGCCCGTCATTTGCGGGTTTGACGCCCCGCGGGCCGACCAGTAGCTGGGTCGGCTGGCGGATTATCTCTGGGATTGTTAGGCTCGTCTGCACGTGATCGTGTGTCCCAGGCGCCTGGCTGGAGTGATCGTTCGGGATGAACAAAAACAAGCTGGTGCAGTCAGCTCAGAAGTACATCGCCAAAGGCCAGATCAAGAAGGCCATCGGTGAATACGAGAAGATCGTCAAAGACGATCCCCACGACATCCATGTTCGGCTGAAGTTGGCGGACCTCTACCTCCGACAAAAGAACACCGACCGTGCTGTCACCGAGTTCCTCGGATGCGCGCAGCATTACGAGGGGCAGGGGTTCATGCAGAAGGCCGTGTCGGTCTACAAGATCGTCATCGGCGTGGCCCCGGAGAGGACCGACATCTACGTCGCGCTGGCCGAGAACTATCAAAAGCTTGGTCGGCACAACGACGCCTCGGCTCAGTTCCAGGGCGCGCTCGCGATTCTGGATCAACAAGGCGACAAGCTCGGCAAGCTCCGGGTCGTTCAGAAGATGCTCGACATGGACACGGAGAACGTCCATGACCGGGTGCGATTGGCGGAGGCGTTTGCGCGTTCCAACAATCAGATCGAAGCGATCAAAGAGCTGCGGCGGGCGGCGACGTCGCTCGACCGGTTGCGCGAGGAGGACGAACACCTCGAGCGAGATTTTCAGCTCGTCGCTGAGCGGTATCTCTACTTCAAGAGCGACGATGGCCCGATGAGCAAGCAGCTCGCCTCATCGTACGTGAACACGGACAGGCCGGAGTTGGCCTTGTCGAAGCTCAAGGTCGCCTACCGCCGGCAGCCGCACGACATGGAGACCTTGGGCGTCGTGGCCTCGGCGTTCGACATGCTCGGGCAGTCCCACAAGGCCGTGACCGTCTATCGAGAGATGGCGCGACAGTATAAAAAGGCGGGGCTCGAGACCGAGTGGCGCGACTGCCTTGGCGCCATCCTGAGGCTCGATCCGACCGACGAGGAGAGCCGCATCGCGCTCGGCGAGTCGGAGGGCCACGCTTCGGGTCAGACCATTGAGTTCGACACCGATGGTGAACGCGCGAAGCCTCGGCAGGCGGCCTCGGCCGCCGAACCCGACTCGGCCGTGGTCGACGATCTCATCGCCCAGGCCACCGGCGCGACCGGAAAGGCGACGACGCAGATAGGCCCCCCTGGCGGCGGTCTTGCAACTCCACCTCCACCTCCGAAGTCTCCACCTCCACCTCCACCTCCGCCTCCTCCACCGACCGTCGCCGAGCCTCAGCCGACTGCGCCGCTGTCGGGTGGCGACGACTTCGACTTCGACGACGATGACGACGACGACGTCGGCTTTGGCGACGACGGTGCGGGTGAGCAGACGCTCGTCGACAACCTCTTCATTCCGGACGATGTGCTGGCCGATGTGCAGGCGGGCCTGGACTGGGCGGCACCAGCGACGCAGGACGATGCGTCAGCCGCCGACCGGAAGGTGCGCGAGGATCTTCGGGAGCTCGACTTTTACGTCAAGAACGGGCTCAACGACGAAGCTCAGGCGTTGTTGGTCGAGCTGATCAACAAGCATGGCGAGCATCCCGAGCTGGTCCAACGTCGGGAGACCCTCAGCAACGCATAGGTCGTCGGCGCGTAGTGCGTGCGGCGTCTTCTTTTTTCTATCTCATCCGGCGGCGGTCGGCCCTGGCAGCAAAAGGTGATGCGATCATGTCTTCGCCCCAAGAAGCTATTCGTGTGGAGGAACAGGAGCTCGCGTCCCAAGAGCAGGCCGTGGGTCAGATGGAGGAGCAGCTCGACGCCCAGGAGACTGGGATCGTCCAGATGGAGAAGTCCTTCGGTAAACGCGACAACACGCTCCGCAACCTGCAGGAGTACGTCGCCAGCCAAGAGTCCGGATTGCTGACACGAGCGGAGGCCATCGGTCCCAAAGCCAAAGACCTGGTCGCGCAGACATTGGCGAAATCCGGCGCTGACGAGTCTCAAGAGACCGGCAGCATCGGCCTGGTGGACGAGCGTCAGGTGCTTCTGGAGCGGCGTCGGGAGATGCTCGCGATGCGTATGGAGCTGGTGGAGGAGCGCGAGCAGCTCTATGCCAGGCGTCTCGAATCAGTCGAAGGGGCGGAGACCAGCTTTTCGGCTGCGGAAGATAAGCTGTTGGCGCGTGAAAAGGTCATCGCTGACACCCTCCGCAAGCTGATTACTCAGGCGTCTGAGCTGAGCGGTGAAGACGACGATGAGCAGCTCTTGCCAGGAGCCCGGGCGGGACCAGCAGGGGGGAGCTCAGCTGAGGGTTTCGCGGTCCCTGCCAGCCGGACGGCGACGCAGAATCGACCAAAGTCCAAGGGGCGTTTGACCACTGGTCCGATCGAAGCGGCCAAAGCGTCTGTCATGGAACGCCGGTTGGAGGAGCGCGACGGCATGACCGTGGAGCACGGTCGCGTCGACAAGCCGTCGAGCTCGGTGTCCCCGTCGGGAGCGCGAACCCGAGCCGAGGGCGTGGTTACCCGAAGGCGCCGTGGGCGCGCGCGCGGCGGCTCGAGTCAATTCAAGATCACGCTCGAGGCCGTCTTGGGTGAAGGCGAAAAGCACACGTTTTTTCGCTACCGGGCGGATGCGGCGACGGACCTTCCGGGTTTGTTTTTGGCCACGCCCAACCTGTTGCGCGAAGGTCGAGAGGTCAAGCTGCGCATTAAGATCGACGCTGAGGCCATTGATACACGCGGCGTGGTGTCCTGGCGTCGGCAAGCCACGGATGGGCAGGGCCCCCCGGGCATGGGCATTGAAATAGCGGAGCTCAGTGAGGACCATTGGGCCCATATCGGCGCGTTCATGAAACGAGTCCCGCCGATGGTCGTGTGAGAGGGAGGAAAAGCATCATGACGACACCAACGATTGAACCGGTCGAGGTCGCGCTTCTGTCGCGCAACGCACAACTTCCCGACGCCGAAGGTGTTCTGGCGCACTTCGTGGAGTTCTACCAGGCGAGCATGAGGCGCGAGTACGCCATCGCCAATGAAGACCACGCGCCCGACCTGTTGGCGTCCGAAGACGCCTTGGATGACGTGGCCGATCTCAACGCGCTGGCTGCTGCCGCCGAGGAAGGAGGGCTGGTTCCGAGCGACGACGCGGAGGCGGCCCCAGAGCTCGAGTTCGACGGTTTCGAGGACGCCCCGCCGGCGCCGCCGGTCGACGAGGTCTTATTCGACGGCGACGATATGCTGTTGGAAGAGGACCCCTCCGAGATGGGCTTGGGGGCTGATGGTGCCTCTGTCGACCAGGACGGGTTACCGTCGCTGGAGTTGCCGTTCGCTGAGGACGGCGAGACGGGGGGGCTGGCAGCTGTTCCAGCTTGGGACGTCGAGGCGGATGGCCTCGACAGCGCGGCCGACATACTCGCCGGCGACGATGGGGGCGAGGTCGCGGCCGAGGTGTCGGACGACGAGCCGGCGCCAGCGGTGGACGTCGCGGCCCTTGATGACCTCGACTTCATGCTGTCTGACACACCGGATGACGGTGTCGGCGCTGAGGCGGCTGTTGAGAGCAGCGCGGACGATCTGTCGATGGGGGCGCAGGAAGGCGACCCGGGAGACGGTGCGGAGCACGGGGCGATGACCTCGGAAGCTGAGGGCGACGCGTTCGGCATGGCCTCGACCCCACTCCCCGAGGCGGCGGAAGCCGAGGCTGAGGACGACGCATTCGGCATGGCCTCGACCCCACTCCCCGAGGCGGCGGAAGCTGAGGCTGAGGACGACGCGTTCGGCATGGCCTCGACCCCACTGCCCGAGGTCGCGGCGCCAGACGGTGACGCGGACTCTGTGGGTGGCGGTGAGGCCGCCGCGGACACTGAGGTGGCCGCAGCGGACGCGGACGCCGTGGAAGCTGACGCGGCCGACGCGGTGGACGGTGAGGCTGCGGCAGCTGACGCAGCCGAAGCTGACGCAGCCGAAGCTGACGAAGCCGAAGCCGAAGCCGAAGCCGACGCAGTCCCCGAGCCTGTGCCGGAAAAACCGGCGAAAAAGTCCAAGAAGTCGAAGAAGAAGAAGAAGAAGAAGTAAGGAATACTCCTTGGTTGAAACACAGGAGGGGCTGAACGAGCCTCTACCGGTGCGTCGAGGAGCGCTTGTGTCGCGCCTCGTCCAGCACCACGCCGATGGTGAGAAGTCGGGCCAGCTCAAGGTTGGCACCGAATACGAGAAGTTCGGCTACACCCGCGACGGGCTGCGGCCGCTGCACTATGTGAACCCGGATCAACCGCGCGGGCCCTCGGTGCTGAGGTTGCTGGAGGTGCTCGCAGAGCGTCTGGGCTGGAAGCGCCTGGAAGACGATGGCGCCGTGATCGGCTTGTGTTGCTCCGACTCCGGGGCGTCGTTCACTCTAGAGCCGGGCGGTCAGCTTGAGCTCAGCGGCGCAGCGTTCGTTGATCTGCACGCCACAGCCTCGGAGCAGGCCGCGTATCGGCGTCTCATGGACGAGGTCGGACAGCAGCTGGGCATCGTTTATGGCTACGCGGGCTTTCGCCCGGTCTGGGGGGCCGAGAGCTTGGACTGGATGCCCAAGCGCCGTTACTCGATCATGCGGCGCTACCTCCCGACCAGAGGCTCACTCGCACATCTAATGATGCAGCGTACCTGCACGGTGCAGGCGAACCTGGACTACACCGACCAGGCCGACATGGGCCGAAAGCTGCGCGTCGGGATGGCTCTACAGCCGCTGTACACGGCGATGTTCGCCAACTCTCCGTTCACCGAGGGCTCCCCCAACGGCTATCGGAGCTTTCGCGGCCACATCTGGACGGACGTGGACCCCGATCGATGCGGACTGCAAGAGTGGGTCTTTGACGGCGACGTGCAGAGCTACGAGCGTTACGTCGAGTATGCGCTCAACGTCCCGCTGTTCTTCATCGAGCGCGACGGGCGTTACAACGACAGCGCCGGCTTACCGTTCGCTCAGTTTTGTCGGGATGGCTTCGCCGGGCACAGCGCGACCTTGTCCGACTACGAACTGCATCTGTCGACGATCTTTACCGAGGTCCGGCTCAAGACCTATCTAGAAGTTCGTGGCGCCGACTGTGTATCGCCGGAGCTCCTGGTCGCCTTGCCGGCGCTGTCGCGTGGGTTACTGTACCATCGAGATGCGCTGGACGCGGCCTGGGATCTGGTGAAGGGGTGGGCGTTCGCGGACCGACTGGAGCACCGCGCAGACGTCACCAGGCGTGCGTTGAGGGCTCGGACGCCGAGGGGGCATACGACCCAGGACCTGTGCAGGGAGCTGCTCGCCATCGCCAGCGCCGGGCTGGCAGCGCTGTCTCAGCAGGCAGAGGTCGCTGACGAGTCGGTCTACCTGGCGCCGTTTGCGGCGCTGGTCGAGGCCGGTGATTGTCCCGCGGACCGGTCGCTCCGTTGGTGGGATGGGGCTAAGCGCACCGAGCAGGAGC
>JAAZYN010000640.1 GCA_014239625.1 Myxococcales bacterium
CCCGCCGAAGAGCAGCAGCGGCGCGACCGCCACGGTGGTCCAGAGGGCGGCGCGGCGCCCGACCTCCGGCGTGACTCCGCGAACCCGACGTAACCAGTGGTCGGCGGCCCAGGCACCGCTGACGACGACGACGAAGGACAGCCCTGGAGCGCCCGTGAGCGCTTGAATCGTCGCTACGAACTCCACATCCCAGAAGGCGTGCCCCAAGGTCCAAGGGAAGAGGAACGGAAACGCCCACTCCACGGCCACCCACAGGACCCCGAGCGCCACGGCACCGCTGCCGGGCGCGCGCTCCTCTGCGAACCGCCGCACGGGCTCGCTCAGCGCCGCGAAGACGCCGCAGCTCATGCCATGCCAAACCCAGAACAGGACCATCCCGCTGACGGTGATGGCCGCCGGGAGGTTGGTCATCTCCGACATGGTGAAGTGAACCCAGCGGAACGTGATGGCCTGATAGCCCATCCCCATCAGCCAGCCCCACCGGAACCGGCCCTTCCAGCTCTCCTCGGGGTGCAGACGGAGCACGACGAGGAGCGGGGGCCAGGCCAGGAGGATGGACCAAGACCACCCCACGGGAGGCATGGCTATGGCGACCATGCAAGCGCCCCAGAGCGCTGCAGCCCAGGCTGCTACCACACGATAGCCCCACCGACGAAGGCACGGAGCCCGAACTCGACGGCTGGCCCTGGACAACGATTGAGGCAAAAAGAGGGCCCCGCAGAGGCTGCCGCCACGAGGTTCACGATAGCGTCGTCGGTCCGGTGCACCTGAAACTCCACGCCCAGGTCAGCCATCACCGGCAACCAGACCTCGGGATCCGGACCCAGCGTCATCCAGAAAGGGACCTGCGCGCCAAACAGGAGGCTGATGGTGCTCGTGGCCTGGTACCCAAAGGCGACGGCAGGGACGCCGAAACGCAGCCCGATCGCCCCATGCCCCCCGCGCGTTGGGACCACCACCAGGAGGGAGGGGTTGGGCACCAACGCCGCGCTCAGCGGACCGTCGCGCCAAAACTGCCAGCGGATCTCGGCCCCCAACTCCAAACCGATGGTGCCTGCGCGCATATTCTGGCCGTAGAAGAGGGCCACCTGGGGTGAGGCGTCGACGTCGTCTTCCACCGGGATCGTGTACGTGATCTTGACGTTGGGCCATCCGACTTCGGCGCGAGCGGCGTTGAGGTCCCGGTTCTGCAGGGTCAGCCCACCCATCACCGGCCGCATCGTCTGGTCGACGGTCACCATTCGAGCCTTCTCCGTGACCAGCTCGTATTTGCCGACGGTCGGCTCGAAAAAGGCGAAGCGGACCTTCGGCAAGGTGTACGTGCCCAGCTCCCTGGGCCGCAGCCGCAGCCGCCAGTGCCGCGCCCCGCGGACACCGTTGGGGTCGATGGTCACCACGTCCCTGTGCCGCGCCCGCACCCCGACCACCTCGAAGCGCTGGGTCCCATCCAAGTGCGGGCGGGTCACGCCCTCCAGGTTGCCAGCCCCTTTGACCGCGAGGTCCAGGATCAGAAAATCGTCCGCGACCAGTCGCTGCGGGATAGCCGTCGTGGGCTTGGCGTCTTGGTCACCCCGCAGGTACTGCCAGGTGGCCGTCAACTCGAAGGCTCCCACGTTACCGGCGCGGAACCAGTCCGGCCGTCCCACCCTGGGCAACGAAGAGATACGCAGCTTGTACGTGTTGGAGCGCAGCTTGGCCTTGGAGAAGCGGGCCTCGAAGTTCACGTTGAGCGTGAGCGGATCGACGACCAGCTCCTCGATCGGTGCGGCTGCGATCACGACCTGCCTGCTGTAGGCGACCTTTCGGAAAGGGCGCCCGTCGATCGTGACCTCTTCTGGCTCCCCTGGCTTCAGCTGCGTCTCACGACCGCGGAGTCCCCCCAGCGACGGTTTGGTGTGGACGTTGACGGGAGTCACCACGACATCTGGCCGGTAGTAGAGGTCCCAGGTCAACACGAAGGGCTGGCCGACGACGTACCCATTCGCGGCCGTGGTTGCGTGGAGAAAGGCCGGCTGCCCGGCGAACCGGGACAGATCACGGGCTCGCTCCGGGGTCGCCGGCGGTGGCGGATTGCCGACCCGCACAACACGGGGGGTGGAGCTGGCCACCGTCTGGCCGCCAGCGATCAACCGGGCCGGTCCGATCGCGACGTCCCCGAGCCTGCGAGGTCTCAACCGAAACCCGATCTCCAGATACCGAACCGGCCTGAATTCATCGTTACTCACTCGCTTCTTGGAATACCGCCCGACGATTTCAAAGTCGGCCAGTGGTGGATCGACGAACCGCTCGTAGGCGCCAGCCACTCGGATGGTGAGCGTGACCTCCTCGCCGATGACCACCTGGGCCCTGTCGACGCTGGCTCGAATCGACGCCTTCGGGGGTTTTGGACGTCGGGCCTCGACAGGCTGCGCCGCAGAGACCGCGAAGACGAGGATCATGAGCCTGATAGCGCTCGCTCGACGTATGGGTCCAACCTGCATGGAGCGAAATGATGCTGCGGTCCGTCTCTGTTGTCGAGGCTCGCCCGTCCATCGGTTAGGTTGATGGCGATGATGCCTTGGATGCTCATATTCGTCGCGGGCGCGATGTGTCTCGTCGAGGCTCCGGCCGTCGCCTGCTCGTTTCTCCTCAACGAGCCGCACGCGATCGATCCAGACGCCGGCATCCTCGACACCGATCCCCCTGCCGCGCCCCAAAACATGAGGGTGGAGCACATCAAGCGCGGGATCGGACCCGACGTCGGCGGCGCCACGACCTCGTGCGACAGCACCGGGACCCTGACGATCTCTTTTGATCCGGCTCACGACGCGCGCACCAAACCCGTGGACATGGGGTACGAGCTGACCCTGGTCCGCGGCTCGGCGCCCCTCGGGCTCCTCCTGCCGTCCGGGGCCGTCCGGCAGCTCGACGGGGGCAACGAGCGCGCCAAGGTGCTGTTGGTGTGGGACGATGAGGCCACAGACACCCAAGAGGCCATCGCGTTTACGCTCCGCGTCGTGGCGGTGGACCGGGCCGGACTGAGGGCCCCGCCGGTC
>JAAZYN010000641.1 GCA_014239625.1 Myxococcales bacterium
GACGGGTGACGCTGCGAGGACCAAGATGCCGCTGGCGGCGAGGATAATCTGAATTCGCACGTGTTCTCCTGAGTCACGGGGCCGCTGCGGCCGGGGCCTTCCAGAGCAAGCGTCGTGCCAAGGTCCGGGGAGCGATCCGCCCCAGGGGTTAACTGGAAAAGATTCTCAAGGGTTGGGCGCGTGACGACGGCGCGTCGGGGAGCCGCGATGACGAGGCAGCTCAGGGCCTGGCCGGTCGACAAAGCCATGGAGAACATAGCGGTGAGCTGGCCATTGCGGGGCACATCCGCGGAGCTGCGGGGCGAGCGAGTGCGTTCACAGACGACGATGCATTTCGCCACGACCGTGTCCAGATGTGCGACACGTCCCTGGCCTGGATATCGTACGGCCCCTCACACGACCAGCACGCTGACCAGCGACGCCTTGAGGTACTCGCTCTCGTTGGCGGAGCTCGGCCAGGGGTGGTCGCTGCCAGCACCGCAGACGGTGCGCGGACTCTGTCGGCATGCGGACGAACGCGTCGCGCGACTTCATGTCGCGGCGCGCGCAGATCAGCCTCAGGCCCTGGCTCCAGCGCGGCCCACGCGAGCAGGTTCCATCGCAGGAGGGGTCTCGCGCGCGGCGTCGGGCAGGGAGCTCAGCGCCGGTGGCTCTGGGCTCCGAGGCTCAAGCGTCCAGTACGCTCACCAGCACCGCCTTTAGGTACTCGCTCTCGTTGGCGACGCTCGGCCAGGGGTGGTCACTGGCGGCGCCCCATATGTCATGGATGGCGATGGTCTTGCGCAGACGGTGGGCGGACTCTGTCAGCATCCGGACGAAGGTGTCGCGCGCCATCATGCCGCTGCACGAGCAGGTCAGCATCAGGCCCCCGGGCTCCAAGGCGGCCAACGCCAGGGTGTTCAATCGGGCGTACTTCTTGATCGCGTCATCGAGATGTTTCTTGCTCCGCGCGAATTTCGGCGGGTCGACGACGATACGCGGCCACGAGCGACCCTCTCCCCGAGCCTGCTTCAGGAAGCTGAAGGCGTCGACCTCGAAGGTGGTGACTCCGCCTGCGAAATCGTTGAGCTCCGCGTTTCGCTGGAGCGCCTTTAGCGCCGCGGGGCTGGTGTCCACAGCGGTGACATGGCCCGAACCGGCAGCCAACGCGTTGAGGCTGAAGCCGCCCGTGTAACAGCACACGTCGAGGACCCGGTGACCGCCACAGAACCAGGCAAAGCGCGCCCTGTTGTCCCGCTGGTCGCAGTAGAAGCCCGTCTTGTGTCCTTTGGCCAGGTTGACCTCATAGGCGATGCCATTCTCCTGGACCTCGACGATCGCCGAGGAGGTCAGCTCCTCGCCGTCACTGCCGCGTTGAAAGTCCTCGGTCCCGGTCGGGATGGTCTGCTCCATCCGTGAGGCGTCCTCGCTGACGGTGACCAGCACCCGCTCCAGATCCAGCCGCTCTCGCAGCATCGTGGCGATGGCGGCGCGGTGAACATACATGCCCCGAGAACCGATCTGCACGACACCGACCCGCTTGAAGCGGTCGATGATGAGCCCGGGGATCCCGTCCCCTTCGGCGTTCAACAGCCGGTAGACGTTGGTGTGATCATCGGGCAGACCGAGGGCAGAGCGCCGACGGATCGCCTGATGAACCCGCTGCTGGACGACGTCGAGGACTGGACGTGGCACGAAGTCACGCTCGGTCGTACGTCGGTGTTGGAGCACTCGGACAGCGATACGAGCGTGCGGATTATAGAAGCCGGAGCCGACGACGTTGTTTCGCTCATCGAGCACGACGCAGGGACCGCCGAGCTCCCCCACCTCTCCCACGACCTTGCTGACGGCGCCGGAGAATACCCAGGGGTGCCCCAACCAGATCGGCTTGGAGCGCCCTCTCTTGAGAAGAACCTTCAACACGGGCGCGTCGCTCACGTCGCGTCCGCTTCCGCGTCCGTGGCCGCCTCCGGAGCGCCATCGTCGGCCGATTCTGATGGCTCTCCAGAAGCATCCGGCTCCGCCGCGATGCTCTCCGGGAGGAGCTCGTCGTCGTCGTCTGAGGCCGTCACGCGATAGATGGACGCCACCGTCTCGTCCTCCCCCATGCGGATGATCCGGACACCCTTGGCGCTTCGGCTGTAGGCGCGGATTTGCTCGACGGGAGTGCGGATGATGGTGCCGCCGTCAGTCACGACCATGAGGTCGTCCGATGAGCGCACCTGACACATGGCGATAAGGAACCCAT
Source organism: Myxococcales bacterium (assembly GCA_014239625.1). GTDB lineage: Bacteria > Myxococcota_A > UBA9042 > PHBI01 > JAAZYN01 > JAAZYN01. Next base: position 2,228 of record JAAZYN010000641.1, read on the forward strand.
TGCGATCGCTGTAGGGCAACGCTCGCAGCCCCAATCCCGCGCGGTTTTGTACGCGGAACATGTTCAGCGGGGTCCTCTTTCCGTACCCCTGCTCGGTGACGAGGACCACGGTGGGGGTGTGGTCTTCGACATCCGCCTCGCCACCGTCGTCGCCTTCCTCCGCATCGTCGGCGACCTCCACCTCCGTGTCGGTGGCCACCGCACTCGCCTCCGCGTCCGCCTCCGCGTCCGCGTCCTCGTCCTCGGTGGACTCATCGGGAAGCCCCTCGAGCTTCACGACGTCCATGTCGACGACCCGGTCTTCATCACGGAACTTGATGCCGATGACCCCTCGAGTGGCTCGGCCCATGGACCGAACACGCTCGACACCAAAGATGATGGACTGCCCCTTGGCGGTGACCAGCATGATGTGGTCGCCGGGCTCGGCCAGCTTCACCTCGACGAGGTCATCGCCGCCGACCAGCACGATCGCGCGAATGCCGCTGGTGCGAATGTTCTTGAAGAGACTCAAGACGGTTCGTTTGACCGTGCCGTTGCGGGTCGCGAAGAACAGCCACTTGTTTTCGTCGTCCAGGTCCGCCACCGGGACGATGGAACGGATGGCCTCACCCTGGTCGATCGGGATGAGGTTGATGATCGCTTTACCGCGGCCACTAATCCCGGACTTCGGCACCTCCCACACCTTGAGTGGATACACTTGCCCGCGATCGGTAAAGATCATCAAGAGGGTGTGTGCCGAGGCCACGAAAAGGTTGGTCACCTCGTCTTCGGTCTTGGTCGACATGCCGCTGCGACCTCTACCGCCGC
>JAAZYN010000642.1 GCA_014239625.1 Myxococcales bacterium
ATCTTTCGGGCCGATGATCGGGATCGGTGGAAAGTGATGACGCAACGCACACTTGGTTTGGCTCTGGCGCTGGTGGTGGCTTCGACCTCGAGCGCGATCGCGGTGCCGCATGTCTACAAGCACGACCAGTTCGGTGAGGCTCTCGAGCAAGCCGCCAACGACGTCAACGGGCAGTCGCTGGCTACGCAGCCGGGGTTTGTCCAGACCGAGGCCTTCGGCTCCCTGTACCGCCCGGCGCCCGAGCACTATCCGCTGAAGATCGAGGGCGTCGACCTGATCCTGGCTGCGCCTCCGAACGCGCCCAACCTGGAGACCCATGCCCAGATCGAGATCTGGAACTCCACCGCCGGGGGGCCCGATCCGGGGACCGGCTCGCCGATGTTTCAGATCAGCACCACCGAGCTGTTCAACCTCGACGCTGGCGACTTCGGGGTCCCTCTAAAGGGCAACGTCGGTATGAAGATCGACTTCGACTACAACGACCCCGACGGACACCCGGACCTGATCACCTCGGGTAATATCTGGGTCATGATCCGGTTCACCAGCGCGGCCAGCAGCATGGAGGCCGAGTGGGACACCATCCAATGCCTCCAGGTGCCGGGGCTCACGTGCGGGTGTCAGGTGGTCGGGACCATCAACGACTTCGCGACGACCCCTCAAGCCAACGTGTTGCATCACGTCTCCCCGCTTGGCCAGTGCAGCGGCAGCCTCGCCTGGAGCTACGCCGATCAAGCCGGCGTGACCGGCGACTTCCTGCTGCGGGTCCGGGCCGAGGTCAACGGCACCGCGTGTGTCACCGATTGCGCCGGCAAGTCCTGTGGCTCCGACGGCTGCGGCGGCAGCTGTGGGTCCTGTCAGAGCGACGAGGTCTGTAACGCCGGAGCGTGCGAGCCCTTCTGTCTGGCGGACTGCGCAGGCAAGAACTGCGGTGGTGACGGGTGCGGTGGGACCTGCGGCAGCTGCTCGGGCGAGCAGACCTGCACCAACGGGGTGTGCACTGGCGACGGGGCCTGCAACCCTCCGTGTCAGGCGGGCCAGACCTGCAACAACGGCGTCTGTGAGGGGTGTACGCCTGACTGCACCGGCGCGAACTGTGGCGACGACGGCTGCGGGGGGAGCTGCGGCAGCTGCAGCGCGGGCCAGACCTGCACCGGGAAGATCTGCGCCGGAGCGGCGGGGGACCTCTCCATCATCGAGATCTCGCCGCGCGCCGGAGAGGTCGGTGACTATGTGGATGTCGCGATCACGGGGACCGGATTTCAGCAGGGGCTCAATGTTTTGGTGGGAGGCAAGGACCTGGCGGGTATCAAGGTGGTCGGGGACTCCTTGATTCAGGCTCAGGTGCCGGGAGACGTCCCCGTCGGTGTCCACAGCGTCATCGTGTCGACCCCCGATGGGAAGGTCGCCACCTTGACGGACGGGTACGAGGCCCTCGCGGCGGCCAACAGCACATGCGGCAACGGGGTGTGTCAGGTCGCTGAAGGCGAGACCAACATCAGCTGCCCGCAGGACTGTCAGGGCACGAGCAGCACCTCGGGTGGCTGTAGCTGCCAGAGCGGTCACGGCGAAGCGCCCCTCGATGTCGCTGTCGTCGTGCTGGCGGTTCTGTTGGCGCTGGTCGCGCGGCGCCGGCGTTTTCAGCCTCAGAGCGCGCATCCCGACCGGTGACACGTGGCCACGGGTTGGCGGCGTGTGCCCTGGCGGTGGCTACCGCGGTATGGGTCTTGGCTGCAGCCTCCCAGCCGGCGCTGGGGTTCGCGACAAACAGCTTCCGCTTCGAGTCGATGCCGGTGTCCTGGTGGTACAACCCCGCCGAAGAGCCGCCACCCCCGCCGGGCACCAGCTGGGAGGAGTTGATCACGCTCGCGGCGGAGAACTGGGCGGACGTGACCTGCGCCAACGTGAGCTTCGTCTACGAGGGAACGACCGACAGCGAGTGGGCCAATGACGGCGTGAACGCGGTGTTCTGGTCGAGCGATGAGTGGCTGTGGCAACAGGGCGCGGCGGCGGCGACCCTGCATATTCCCAAGCTCGAAGGGCAACCACGGGAGGTCGATCTGGCGCTCAACGGGTTGGAGTTCATCTGGACCGTGGGCGGCGGCGATGTGTTCCAGACGAACGTGCTGGACGCTGAGAGCGTTCTCACGCACGAGCTCGGCCATTGGCTGGGCTTGTCGCACTCCGCCGACGCGTTCGCGACGATGTATCAGGCCAAGCTCATCGGCACCATGCAGGCGTCCCTCGACGCCGACGACAAGTTCGGAGTCTGCACGCTGTATCCAGGCGGCGACGATGAGTGTGCCGCTGACGCGGACTGCCCGGACGGCTATGAGTGTCAGGCGTTCGAGGGCTTGAGGGTCTGTGGGGAGCTGCGTGATCCAGTCGGGGCCCACTGCTCCAAAGACCTCCTCAACTGTGACGGCATGTGTTTCATCACCTTCTGGGGGTGCTCGGCCATCTGTGCGTTCACGGCCGTTGACTATACCGCCGGCTACTGCGCCCGGCTGTGCCGCAACGCCAGCGGTGACGAGTACGCCTGCGATCCCGGATATGTGTGCCAGGAGGTCCCAGGCTACGACATCGAGGCGTGTCTCCTCGCGACGGAGTCGGGAGAGGGCTCACCTGAAGCGGTTGAGCAGCTGCCCGAGGGGGCCGAAGTCGTCCAGGTTGACGTGGCGCCGGAGCAGGCCGAGGGAGACGCCGAGCTGGGGGCCGCGGAGCCCGATGCGTCCGGCGAGGGCGTCGGTGCGGCTCCCAGCGACGCCGGGTGTTGGGCGGGGACTCTCCCGAGCCGCTCGTGGCCGGGGCTTGTCTGGATCGGTGCGCTGGTCTCGATAGGCTACGCCTGGCGCTCGCGCGCGGCCGAAGCCGATGGGGCAGGTAACCTGGGCCGCGCGGAAGACACTCGGCCACGTCGTTGGCAACAGCACCCCACGCGATAGCTGCCCGATACACCTCGAGTCGGTATCGGTGCGCTGGTGCCCCGTGTGGAAAGTTCGCGGTCTCACTCCGCCAGCGGTTTGGTTCCTGCCA
>JAAZYN010000643.1 GCA_014239625.1 Myxococcales bacterium
TCGCCATGTCGAATTCCAGATCTTCGGCGACAGCCACGGCAACGTGGTTCATCTCGGAGAGCGAGAATGCTCGCTGCAGAGGCGGCACCAGAAACTTCTGGAAGAGTCACCCTCCGTCGCGTTGGACCAGGAGCTCTCCAGCGCGATGATCGGGCTCGCGGCGCCCTCTCGCGCTCGACGTGACCCCGTAACAGCCCGCTCAGGGCGCATGCTCCGTCATCGCCAACGGGGGAGCTCGGCGGGCAGCTCTGCGGCCGGCGATGAATCAGGTATCGGCGGGCGCTCCACCTTCGCTGGTGAGTTCAGCCGGCAGGTGTGCTATGCGCCGACCTTCAAGCGAGAGGAGGAACGTATGGCGACAGCAGCGCCGCCTGTAATGAAAACCGGACCGTATCGCGAGATCACCGTACCCGCTGTGGTCTTCGGTGTGCTTCTGGGCGCAGGGATGACGGCCGGGTTTGTCTATATCGCGCTCAAACTGGGCTTCACCCTCCCGGGCTCGACGGTGGCCGCCATCCTGGGCTTCGGCGTGCTTCGTGGACTTCTCCGCGAAGGCACGATCGTCGAAAACAACATCAACCAGACCATCGCTTCCGGCGTGAACAACGCCTCCGCGGGGATCTCGTTCACGTTGCCGGCGCTGTTCATCCTCGGGCTCGAGAACCCCGACCTGCTGCAGTTCGATCCGCTGCCGTTCATCCTGAGCGCCATGGCGGGCAGCTTTATGGGCGTGGTCATGATCATCCCGCTCAGAAAGCAGATGATCGAATTCGACCGGCTGCGCTTCCCGTCGGGCATCGCCGTGGGAACCCTGCTCAAATCGCCCGGCGCTGGGGCCCGACAGGCCAAGCTGCTGGGGGCCGGGTTCGCGCTGTCGGCGCTCATCACCTTTTTGAGCCAGATCCACTGGCTGGACCATGAATACGCCCTCAACGGGCTGCTGGGGATCCCGGAGTACATCCCCATCGCGTTCTACGTCAGCTTCGCCAGCCTCGGAGCAGGCCTGCTCGCGGGCAAGGGGGGGCTGCCCTTCGTCTTCGGCGGAATACTCGCGTGGTGGCTCATCGCCCCGGTCTCGGTCGGGTCGGGCTGGGTGCCCGACACCGGCGTCGACGGCCAGGCCGGTTGGCAGGCCGGCGCGATCTTCGGGTCCATGCTCCGCCCGCTGGGGATTGGGATCCTCATCGGCGGCGCGGTGGCCTCGGTCATCGCCTCCTTTCCAGCCCTTCGAAGCGCCATCACCTCCCTGTCCTCGGCGGCCAAGACGGCCGCCGCCGGGGGGCGGACCAGCGATGAGATGCCCTCGAAGGTCCTGGTGTTCGGTCTCATCGGGTCGGTGGTCTTGCTGTTCATCGCGGCCATGTTGTCGACCGAGGACGTGTCCACCGGCCAGGCCATCGCGATGGCCCTGGTCGGCACCGTCTGGCTCGGCGTGGCCGGGCTCATCGTGGCTCAGGCCACGGGCATGACAGACATCTCGCCGCTGTCGGGCATGTCGCTCATCGCCGTCACCCTCATCTTCTTCATCTCGTCGCAGAACGTCATCGCCTCGATCCTGTTGGGCGTCGCGATCTGCATCGGCATCGGGCAGTGCGCCGACATGATGAGCGACCTCAAGTCCGGACACCTGGTCGGCTCGATCCCACGCCGTCAGCAGATGCTCCAGTTCGCGGTGGGCTGGCTCGGGACCCCCATCGCCATCGGCGTCCTGTTCGTGTTCTGGGGCGCCGGCGACGGCGGCGTCGGTGGCTTCGGCCCCACCAATCCCCAGCTCAGCGCGCCCCAGGGTGACGTGTTGGCCTCCATCATCCAGAGCCTCCAGAACGGCAACGTCGCCGTCGAGAAGTACCTGGCCGGGGCCGGCGCGGGCGTCGCGCTGTCCCTCTTTCCCATCAGCGGCGTCGCCGTCCTGGTCGGGCTCGCGATGTACCTGCCCATCTCCATCACCCTGACCTACGGCGTGGGCTGCATCATCTCGATGCAGCTGCGTAAGAGCCAGGGCGCCGCGTGGATGGGAAGCACCTTGGTGCCGGTGGCCGCCGGTTTCATTGTCGGGGAGGCGTTGACCGCGCTGACCTGGACCCTCGTGAGTATGTAGGGGAGACCAATCATGAAGCACATCGCACTCCTCATGGTGATCGTCGGTATGGGAATGGCGGCGGCCTTCGGCTCGCAGAACGCCGACCCCATCCGCCTGTCGCAGATCATCGAGGGCCGAGCGGCGGTCCTGGGACAACAGGTCACCAAGGCGAAGACCGCGTATTGCAGGGTCCTGCCGGCGGGCGAACGGTCCAAAGAGCAGCTCGCGGACGGGTGCGCGGCCGTACCGGAAGCTGCCGAAGCCGCCACCGTGGACAAGCTCGGCGACGCCTGGGCCGACCAGCGCAAAAAGGCCGCTGCAGCGCGTCAGCTCGCCGCCCAGCGAAAGAAGAGGTATTGCGGCATGACCGTCGACGATCGCCTCACCGACGCGCAGGTCGAAGACGAATGCTCTCCTCCCAAAAAGAATGGAACCGCCGACGACGTCGCCAACGCTCAGCAAGCCTGGCTGGATGCGCGTCAGAACCTGGCGCCGCTGGAGGTCGCGTCGCAAGGCAAGCGCGCCGCCTACTGCGCGCTGACCGTGGGCGGCAAAGCCACGGAACGGCAGATTCAAGACGGATGCGTCCCGGGCTCCGATGCGGCCGATGACGCCAAGGTCGACGCGGCGCGGGCCGAGTGGCAGACCACCTGGGAGGCGGTCCCGGTAGCCCGAAAGGCGCTCAAAGAGGCCTACGCGGCGCTCTGCAACATCAAGGTGGAGGGGCAACTTCTCGCCGCCCAGCGCAGCGCCAGTTGCCAGCCAGCCAAAGAGCAGGTCGACGCGGCCACCGTCACGGAGGCCCGAGCGAAGTGGCGGGAGACCGATAAGGATTCGAGCGGCTTCAGGCACCCGGCGGGGCACCAGAACCCGCCACGGTCCGTCAAGCTGCAGAGCGAGCACGTCAACGCACAGGACGCGACCCTCGGCGCGTTCGAGCTGCGCGACGA
>JAAZYN010000644.1 GCA_014239625.1 Myxococcales bacterium
GACCGCTCACCTGCGCAACCGGGGTCTCGTTCTCCGTGTCGTACTGAAAGATGTCCGGTTTGGTCGTGCCGCACCACACCTCTTTGGCTCCTGGGGAGGGGACGCACTGCACCATGCCCTGGCCGACGCCCTTGCACGAGAACCCCTGCTCACAGTCCGCGTCAGTCGCGCAGCTCGTGGTGCACCGGTGGCCCTGCTCCTGAAGATTGGTGCAGCGCTCGCCCTCGCCAGGACAGTCAGCGTCGGTCTGGCATTCGTTACAGACCGTCCCCCACTTGCCCATGTGCGGGTCACAGTTGCCCGGAGGCGGCACGATGTACTTGTCGATCCCGCCCACGTCGCCGGTGATGACGCTGGGTGGAAGTTGTTGTGGTCCACCGCCTCCGCCGTTGCCCGGCGGGGAGGGGTTGTAGTTGATGATGAACAGGGTCACGTTGCGCGCGTCGAAGTCCACCATGCTCGCGGTGGAGTGGTTGTCCTTCGACGCGGTGACCATCTGCGGAGGGCCGAACATCGGGTCGCTGAAGGTGATCTGGCCGCGTTCGTCGGTCAGCCCTTGATACGGCGTGCCCACGTCGTCCCAGAGGATAACGAACGCTTCTTCGATAGGGTCTCGCGTGGATTGCTCCAACACGGTGATGTTGATGGCCTCCGGGATCGTGCCGCCGCTGGTCCCGCCATAGCCGGCGGTGGGGTCGAAGTAGCTGAAACTCATAGCGAGCTTTCCGTAGTCGGCGGCGTCCACGGTGACCTCCCCGACCTCGGCTTTGACCGAGCGGAGATGGATGGTGGCGTCGTCGATCACCTCGACCATGTTCGCCGCGACCAGCTCCTGGCCCATCCGGATCTCCGGCGGCCCGTCCGAGCGGAAGCCGTGGCCGTACAGCCGCAGCAGGCGATGCCCCGCCTGCGCTCCGTCTGGCGGGGTGACCGCCAGCAGCTTGCCATCCTGGCCTGTCCGGTATTCGTAGCCAGCCCCGATGAGCGCTCGATGATCACCGACCGTGACGCGGACGTCGACGCGCCCGGGAACGCCCGGCGGGACCGTCACCTTGAGCGTCTCGCCCACGACTCGGGCGGGACTCGCAACCATCTGGCCACCGAAATAGACCACCGCGCTCTCGTCGAGCCCCTCGCCAGCGATAGTGACCTCGTTGCCCCCAGCTGGGGGCCCCGCGGTCGGGCTCACCGTGAGGACCGAGAAGTCGCTCTCGAACACGTAGAGACCACTGGCGCTCGCCCGCCCTGCGTCAGTCTCGACCACGACCTCAGCGGGCCCTGGCGCGCCCGTCGGGGTGAGCACGATGACCTGGCTCTCGTGCGCGCGGACCTCGAGGACCTGCGCCGGGACGCCATTGAAGGTGACCGAGAGCCCCTGTCCAGCGCCGATCAGCGGTAGGCCCCACACCGCCAACGCCACCTGTTGGCCACCAGACGCGTTGCCTCGCGAAGGAAAGGCACCCACGAGCACCACGCCATCGCCATCCGGATCGTCCAAGTCGTCCGGTTCGGCGTAACTGAACGCGTCTGGCAAAGACACGGTCTCGAGCCCGTTGGCCACCTCGAGCGTGACGCGCCCCTCGGCCCCGGGTGGGATGCGAATGGTCAGCGAGTTCCCCTTCCCTCCGGCGACGATCTCCGCTGACGTGTTGCCCACCATAACGGTGGTGCCTTCCACCAGCCCAGCGCCATAGAGCGTGACGATCGTGCCTCCCTCCACGGAGCCGGTGCTGCGGCTGAGCCAGGCCACCCGGAGCTCATCTACGAACGTGAAGCCGAGCGCCAGGGCCCGCTGCTCAAAACCGTTGGAAGCGACCACGGTGACCGCCCCCGGGGCCCCCTGCAGGCGGGCCGGGAGCACCCCCGTGAGGCGCGTGTCGTCGAGCAGCTCGGGCTCCAACAGCAACCGCCCACCGACCAGGATCTGCGTGGCTCCGTCGAAGCCCGCTCCCGTGACAGTGACCTCCACTCCGGCCTTGGCCGACGCGATCGTGGGCTCGATGCCGTCGAGGACGAGGGGGCCGCGGTACAGGTACGCTTGCTCCAAGACCTCCTCGGAGCCGTCGAGCAGGGCCACCTTGACGTCGACGAGTCCAGTGGACGCAGATGGAGGCGCGTTACAGTTGACCTGACCCTCGTCGAGCACCAAGATCCCCGTCGCGGGGGTCTCGCCGAAGAACACCTTGGCGCCTTTCTGAATGCCTGCGCCGAAGATAGACACGCGCTCTCCGCCGGCGGGCATCCCGCTGCTCGGCGTCAAACGCTCGAGCGACAGCGGCGCCGGCGCATCGGACTGAGCGTCCTCGGCCGTATCGGAGCCATCCTCCGGGTTTCCGTAGTTGGGCACCTTGGGGCACGCAGGGGCCAGCGCGACCAGAGCGGCCAGGGACAAGTAGCGAAGGTAAGCGAGCATCTAGCACCTGCTCGTGGGGGAAGGCGTTGCAGTGTAGCGGCCCGCAGGGCGCTGCCACAAGCGGTTAGGAAAGCAAGAAGTGTTCCCGTTGATGCGCGTCACCGCATGCTCCCACGTCGACACGCCCAACGCCACTTTGCGGCGGTCACAGGGCCGCGCGGGAACCGGCAAGAAGTTCCCACGTTGGACGCAAGATGAATGGTTGGTAGACACCCGAGACCTATTGACTGTGATCGCCGCGCGAGCTAACAACGCGGCTGTCGCATGGAGCTGGATCCTGAATGACCTCGGGTCATGGTCGGGCAATCCGTCACCGCAACCGGGAAAAACCGGACGAGCAATGGCCGATACGACGTCGATCCAAGAACGCATCCTCGAGGCCGCGAGCGATCTCTTTCTGACAAAGGGCTACAACGGCTCCAACCTGCGCGACATCGCGCGCGAGGCCCGCGTGTCCATGGGGGGGATCTATCACCACTTCGGGTCCAAGGAGGAGATCTATCTCGCCCTGCTCAACCAGTCGGGCGCGGCCCCCGATGCCCTCCAGCGCGTCGGGAAACTCTTCAGCGATCCGG
>JAAZYN010000645.1 GCA_014239625.1 Myxococcales bacterium
AGCGCCTGCCCATCCGAAGGTTGCAGCCGAAGTCTGGTGAGAAATGCGGGCTAGATCCGAGGAGCGAGTCCGTCTATAACCGCGCCTCCAATGGGGAGGGAGGTCGACCCATCGAAGCCATGCTACGCAGAGCCAAGCAGATTGCAGGTCGCTGGCCAGCCTGGGACAAAGCCCAGGGCATGGTCGACGCACAGCTGCTGGGAGTCCGGGAGATCCTCGACGACGAGCTCTGCATCGCGGTCATTCCACAGCCCGGCGAGCATCCCATGGAGGTCTCGCTGTATCCCGAGGACGACGAATGGGAGTGCGAATGCGACCAGCAGCCCATCTGCGAGCACATCGTCGCGTCCTTGATCGCCCTGAGCGGCGCCGCGGAGCTGCAGTCCGAGGTGGCGCTCAGAGAGCGCTTCCCGCCGCGACCCAAAAAGATAGCGGTCGTCGTCCCAGATCTGGAGCCGGAAGAGCGAGCCCGGCCCGCGCGGACCTTCCCAGGGCGGCGCCGCAGACCCAAGAACGTCGTCGTAAAGAAGGTGCCCAAGCGTCGCCTGCCATCGCCGCTGCGTTACGAGCTCAGGGAGTCCAGCTACGGTCTGCAGCTGCATCGCATTATCGTGTTCGCTGATGGGGAGCTGGAGCTGCACCGTCGCCTCCTGGGAGACGGCCAGGACGCGGCGCAAGACCCACCCGTGGAGGCCACCGAGGTGGATCTCCTGGTCCAACAAGCGCTGGGCGATGGCTGGGAGTCTGGGGTCGTGACCCGAGCGCGAACCTCGGAGCTCCTGGAGGCCCTGGGTGAGGTGACGGACTTACGGCTGAACGGCCAACCCATCGAGGCGTTGGACGAAGAGCTCGCGGGGATGACCGCGTTCATCGAGAACTTCGGCGCCGACCGGGTTCGCATCAAGGTGCGAGCTCATCCGCCGGTCGACGCGACCTTCAAAAATGGCCTCGCGCGCCGCGGTGACACCCTCGGGCGGCTGAGCATCGACAGCGCGCTGAGCGGCGAGGAGATGCGGCGGCTGACCCTGGGCCAGACCTACGAGGTGAAACAGCTCCCGCACCTGGTCATCGAGGTCTTGCCCGAGCTGCGCAAGAACATCGCCGTGGAGGTCAGCAGCGATCGGTTGCCAGACGTGGTGGTGTCCGACACTCGAGCGGTGTGCTTCGTGGAGGTCTCGGGCGACACCATCACCGCCCAGGGCTACGTGGCCTATGGCGATCCCATTATCGCCAAGGTCGTGCGCAATCGCCTGGTACCCGAAGGGACGACCGTGCCGATCCGGGAGCCCGACGAAGAGGTCCCGATGGCGTCGGCCATCCGCAGCGGGCTGGGGCTGACGCCGAGCCACCCGAAGAGTTTCAGCGGTGCGTTTGCTCGCGCCTTCGCGCAGCGCCTGGATGACTGGGACGACGGCGATGTGGTGGGAGAGGGCTGGGAGGCTTTTTTAGAGCCATAGCCGGCGGGTTGTCTCGGGTGTCGTCGAGTCCGACCCGGCGGGTGGGTCGGCCGGAGCCGAAGGGAGCCGAGGGCCGCCTGGCCTTGGCGTCATGGCGCAGGACCGGAGCGCTCCGGAGACGTCGGGAGACGGCGGCGCTCCAACGTCCCCGGCGGGGTCTCGCGCGATCCAGCGACCGGTCGACCTCCTCGATTCGCCCGTGCCGAAGGACAAGTCCCACCGCCAGGTCGTTGAGGCTCACGTCCCGTGACCCAGCGCTCTTCGGGGTTGGAGCCTGTGGTCTCCGACGCTTGGTGGCGCCTGCGATTTCTGTCACGGTGAGTCATGCGAACCTTCCCAGGGGCTCTCGTTGCCGTCTCAATGCTCATGTCGGCATGTATCGACATCGAGCGCACGGGTTCGCCCCATGACGTCACCGACAAGGACCCCGGCGATGCCGGCGACGAGGGGCCGGACGCAGATGGGGACGGCACTCTTGGCGGCTGCCTCGTCGAGAGCGACTGCGCGGCGCCTGGAGCCTGCCAGCGGGTCTCGTGTCAGGACGGTGTGTGCGTGACCGCCTCCGACGACGCTCAGAATGGGGCGGCGTGCACGCCTGTCGAGGAGCTGTGCAGCGCCGGCGCCTGTGCCTTTGGTACCTGTGTGCCCATCTACGCGAGGGTGTGCGATCCCTCCGAAGACCCCTGCAAGGTGTCCGCGTGCAACCCCGCGACGGGTGTCTGCGAAGCCATCGGGAAGCCGGCGGGTACACCGTGTTCGACGCACTCCGAGTGCATGGTCGACGGAGAGTGTGCCGTCGATGGCTCGTGTCTGGAGCGCTTCGACCTGGACTCGTGTGGCTGCGGAGTCGACGCCGATTGCGATGATGGCGCCGCCTGCACCGACGACCGCTGCGTCGACCAGTTGTGTTCGCACACCCAGGTCCTCTGCGACGATCTGTTGAGCTGCACCACCGACAGCTGCGACGACCTCATCGGCTGTGTTCATGAGCCCTCCGACGAGGCCTGCGATGACGCCGTCGAGTGTACCGTCGACAGCTGCTCTGTCGAGCTCGGTTGCACACACCCCGTGTCGCATGCGGCGTGTGTCGATGGCGATCCATGCACCGCCGAGACCTGTGACCCGGCCGCGGGCTGTCAGGTGAGCCCGGTCGCCAGCTGCCCCGCCACGCCCCCCTTCATCGAGCCCTTCGGCTGCGCCGGCTCGGCGTTCACGGTGTCCGTGGAGTCCGGCGACGTGAGCTGGGCTGTAGACGCTGTCCCCGCGCCGGGTGCGCTGGGGTCGGGCTGTAGCCTCAACTTCAACCATGACGGTGGTGGCTATGGATCGTCGCCCCTGCCCTCGGTCAGCACCGCCACATCCCCGGCCGTAGAGGGGGGGGTTGGGGGCACGCTGTTTGTGACCTACTTCGACTACTTCGACATCGAGGACTCGCTGCTGTCGGGCAACGATCTTCGGATCGTCGAGGTCTCTGACGACGAGTTCGAGACCGTCACCTCGCTGGACTCCGGGCATCGACCTTCGGACGAA
>JAAZYN010000646.1 GCA_014239625.1 Myxococcales bacterium
GCGGCTGTGGTCAAGGCCCTCGGACCGTTTTCGTTCAGAAGCGACAGGGCCAACCACGTGTCCGCGACCTACTCCGCGTCGATCCGGCGGTTGGGTGGTCCCTGCAAGGTGGAGTTGACCGCGCACCGAGCCCAATCTGGCGACGCCGCTCCGCCGGGACACGGCCGGGAGGGACGAAAGCTACGGCGCTGTCAAGCGCCCGAGCCGCCATCTGGACGCCGCCGCCGAGCACCCAGGGCGCGCAAGGTGGCTCCACCGTACACGAGCACGGCGGCCCTCGATCTCACCCGCGGGACCTGGCGCGCGACGGCCCAGATCTTTTCCTACCCGCACGGTGCACGTGACGGCGTGTCTCTGACGGTCGCCCCAACCCGTCGGTTCGTGAAAACCATGGGTCCCGACCCGCACACGCGGGCCACAAGGCTCACCCTCCCGGCCGCCTCGAAGCGTGCCATCAAGCCGGTGATAGACGCCTTCTACACCCTGTTCGAAGCATGTCGACGGAGGTGAGCCGGGACCCGGAGTCGGGTCACTGGCCGAGGCTCCCCGGAACGCAGCTGGTGCACAGATGTTGCTCGCGCTGGGCGTGCGCAGGGCTCGTCCGCTGACGAACCATCCGCGCGAGCTCGAAGGTCTGTCGGCCGCCGGCGAGGAGGGCGCGGAGCGGCGGCCCTGAAGATCCCGCCGACGCACCACGACGAGGCCCGCCTGGCGACCAGGCCGTCGAAGATGGGCATCTGCCCGACAGGGCCTGACCGGCGGAAGGTTCACCAATCCGGTTGAATAACGCCCCGCGCTCCAGCGTCCGGACCACGTTCGTCAGAGCGAGCCACCCCCTCTTTGTTTGAGAACCGGTGAATGTGGCTCGCGTGATTGCCTGAATTTGGAGTGGATCATGGTAGAGCGTGCGACCGCGTTGGCGTTGTTGGGTGGACTTCTTCTTTCGGTCACGGTGGGCGGCTGTGCAGCCCCCGTTCACACCGCGACCTGGGATCGGGGACAGGACAATCCCACCCTGGACGACCCTGCCATGAGCGGACGATTGGATCGACGCGACCTGGCGAAGGTCTTTGACGAGCAGGTGAGCTCCCTGCTCGGCTCACCATTTGCGATCAGGGAGCGCATGAAGGAGCCACAGAACACGATCGCCATCGTGCCCCTGGTCAATGCGACGTCCGAACACATCGACGATCAGCTCGACGCCCTCAGCAGCTGGTTCGAGACGACCTTGGTCAAAGACCGCTCGATGCGAGTGGTCAGCCTGGAGAATCACCCGGAGCTGGTCCAACAGATCCGCAACGAGCAAACCCCCATCTTCGACCGCAAGACGGCCGCCAGATATGGGCGGCTGCTCGGTGTGAAATACATCGTCACGGGCAAGGTGCAGGATATGGTCGAGCGCACCGATGACATGCGTCGCCAGCAGTACTTCGTTCACATGCAGGTCATCGCCGTAGAGAGCGGCCAGGTGGTCTGGCAGGAGTCCTCGGGCGTGACCAAGGCGCTGGTGGCGCTGTGAGGCTCGCCGTGGCGGCGGGCCTGCTCTGCGGGCTCGTGGTCAACGTCGGATGCGGCGCTGGCCTGTCCCTGTCGACCTACGGCGCCGAGTTGGAGCCGATGATAGCGGCGCTCGACCGCGGCGACTCAGCGGCAGCGGTGACCCTCCTGAACGAGCGCCTGAGCACCGCCCCCGCGGACCACGCGGACCGGCCTCTGTGGCTGCTGGAGAGGGCGCTGGCGCAGCTGGCCCTGGGCGACGCCAAAGCCGCCGCTGAGGATTTGGCGGCCGCGGACCCCATGCTGGAGGTGCTGAGTCTGTCGCCGGACGCGCCCGGCGAGCTCGCCAGCTGGCTGTTCTCCGACTCGGTGAAGCGCTACAAGGCGCCCGCCTACGAAAAGCTCATGGTCAATGTGTTGGGGATCATCGCTCGGCTCGGCGCCGGCGATCTCGATGGGGCCCGGGTAGAGGCCAAACGACTGCACGCCATGGATCGCTATTTTGACCGGCCGACCAAGGACGCTGCCGGCAACGACCCGGGAGGAGTCCGCGCGGTAGGACGCCTGCTAGCCGGGCTCGCATTCGAGCTCAGCGGACGCGGCGATGTCGCCCGCCGTTGGTACGGCGAGGTGACCACGGTTAGCGAGGGGAGACCGCCCAAGCTCGAGGTCAACGTGTCGCCACCCGGTGGTGGCGAGTTGGTCGTGCTGGTCATGAGCGGTCGCGTCCCATCGCGGGAGGCTCAAAGGGATGGCGACGCTCACATCGTCGTCTTGGGAGCCCCCGGTCCACAGCACCCGGTGACCGTGACCGTGGGTACGGACGACACCCGAACTGCCCAGGTTCTGGCGTCGGTTGAAGGGACCGCGCGGAAGGTCTACGAGGAAGCCAAGCCGACCATGATCGCCGCAGCCAAGACCCGCGCGAGATTGCGCAGAGCGGCTTCGTCGCTGGGCGGGGGCAGCGACGCGACGGTGCCGGCCTCGGGCAGCGCCGGCGGTTGGGGCAAGATGCTGGGCGGCCTGGTCGCGCGGTCGATCGCGACGACGATGGAGCACGCCGACGTGCCCGACACCCGCAGCTGGCACACCGTACCGGCGCGAATCTCCATGCTGCGGCACGGTCTGGCAGCCGGCGAGCACCGGGTGATCATCACGCACGGCGCGCATCGGCAGGAGTATGACGTGCCTGTTCAGGTGGGCCGCCGATCCCTCGTCGTGGCGCTGCTGCCCTGAAGGCGGTCCGAGTGTCCCCTTGGGCGCGGCCCCTCGAGATGCAGGGCGGTGATCTCTACGAGTCCGCGCCGGCCAAGGACAGAGCGGAACAGCCATCGGGTCCGCCGGAAGCTCCGCCTCGGCGGCCGAGCCCCGCCACTGGCAGGCCGTCCACCAGCCCCGTGCCGTTACGGGTGGAGTCCTCGGCGGCCTCGAGCATGAGCAAAAAGAGGTCGCGCAAATAGAGCGCACGTACACAGGAAAG
>JAAZYN010000647.1 GCA_014239625.1 Myxococcales bacterium
CGCCGGGCACGGCCAAGTCGGCGCTGCTCCGCGGCTTTGCCCAGGTGATCGAGGCCGAGTATTTCGACTACCTGCTCACGCGCTTCACCGAGCCGAACGAGCTCTTCGGTCCGGTCGACATCGCAGCGTTTCGTGAGGGAGAGTACAAGCGACGGATCGCCGGCATGCTCCCCGAGGCAGAGATCGCCTTCCTCGACGAGATCTTCAAGGCCAACAGCGCCATCCTCAACTCGCTCCTGAGCGTGCTCAACGAGCGCCTCTACACGGTCGGCGGGGAGGTCTGGACGACGCCGTTGATCAGCGCGTTCGGCGCCTCGAACGAGGTCCCCAACGACGAAGATCTGATGGCGGTGTTCGACCGCTTCCTCTTGCGCGTGTACAGCGACAACCTGGAGAGCCACCACTTCACGGAGCTGCTCGACGTGGGCACCCGCATCGAGCGCACCAAGGCCACGGCCGGTCGGGCGCCGAGCCCTCCGTTGTTGGACGCGCCGCGCTTGCGGCAGGCACAGCACGCGCTGCAGAAGGGGATGAGGGTCAGCCCGCGGTTCGCGGACGCCTACAAGACCATCGTGTTTCAGATCCGCAACGAGGGGATGAGCTTCAGCGACCGGCGGGCCGTGAAGATGGTCAAGCTGTTCAACGCGTCGGCCGCGCTGCGAGGGGCCCCCGAGCCTCAGATAGCGGACCTGGCGTTGCTGCGGCACGTCTGGAATGTGCCGGGACAGCGCCAGCTCCTGAGCGACCTGGTGGACCCGGTGGTGGACGCGTGGCTCGCCGACCATCCAGAGGTCGAGATATTCAAGCGGGCCGTGGCCACCGTCGACGCGCTCGCCAAGGAGATCGGGTTGGTCGAGGAGATGCTGGCTCGCGGGGGCCCGCTGACGGACACTCAGATGTTCAGCCAACTCAAGAGCGTCAACGACGTGCGGAGCGCCCTGATCGGCGATGACCGCGCCGCGGCCCGGGAGCTTCTGGGTCGGGTCGACGCCCTGTTGGAGGGCATCTTCGCCAGCAGTCACCTGTCGGACGTCTGAGTTGGCCGCCTCCGGTACCGTCGCGGTGTCCGCCGGGCATGCCCTCGCTCAGCGTGAGCGGGCGGGGTACGCGCTGCGCGTGATGCGGGGTGACGCCTCGGATATGCACCTGCGCGCGACGACGCAGCAGCAGATGGTGCATCGCCTCGGGGTGCATCTGCCGCTGCTGGTGCTGGCCGATATGGAGGTCGCCCTGGGCTCCAAGGCGGCCTCTGTGGTGGACCTGTACCGTGGACCTGCGCGGCTGGAGGCGGGGACCGCGGCGTGGCGTGATTGGTGCCGCGCGGTCCGCGCCAGCGACGCCGTCATCGCGCTCACGCGGCTGCGCCCCTCGCCCGGGATCCTGAGCGCCATCACGGTGCGGATCTTTCGCGACGTCATCGCGCGCTGGCCGCCCTCGCGGGACCAGTTTCGCCTCGCCCTCGGTGGTGTCGAGCTGGACCCTCGAGGCGAGCTTCCACCGCTGGACAGCCAGGGCATCGAGGAGCTGATGGCGTTTTTTGGGCTCGTGGAGCTCCAGCGAGACCGGCTCGACGTGGCCCTGGCGCGACTCGATCTGGACACCATCCGGTTATTGTCCATCCTGGAGCACGACGCCTTCGAGGCCCCTGGCGCGGAAGACCTGGCGCGGCTGTTGGCGATCCTCGACAGCCCCAGCGCCCATGACGTGGTGAACTTCGCGCTGGAGCTGTTGCCGTCGGTGATGGAGTCGCGCAGCGCGCCGACGGCCCGAGCCTATGCCGTCAATGGGTACCGGGGCCTGACGCGGAGCGGGTCGATCGACGATCTGATGCTCACCGAGCTGGCCTACGACGATGACATCTTCCTGCAGCGCTTCGTCGACCGTGAGCTCTTCTACCACGACCGCGAGCGCACCCGCGATAACGAGCCGGAGCGCCACCTGGTGCTGATCGACGCCACCGCGGGGATGCGCGGGTTACGCGAGACGTTCGCGCGGGGGGTCGCGCTCGCCTTCGTTCAACAGCTGGTCGAGCGGCGCAAGACGGTCTTCGTCGCCTTTTTCGACAGCGGCCTTCATCGACGGGTCCCGGTCCGCGCCGGGACGCGCGCCGTGACCTACCTGCTGGGGTTCGACCAGGGGCGCGGCAGGGACTACGATCAGGCCTTTCGCGAGCTGACCCGGGAAGTCCAGCGGATGCGCGACGAGACCCGCGACGACATCGTCGTGACGTTCATCACCCACGGGCGCTGTCTGGTGCCGCGGCAGGCCATGCTGGACCTGGTCGAGGTGTGTAAGCTCCATGGCATCTTCGTCCTCCCGCGGGGGCCCTCCGGAGAGGTCGGCGAGCCACCCGAGTACGCTCACCTGCTGTCGGCGTGGCAGGTTGTCGACGAGGAGAGCCTGTCGAAGTCCAAGCCCCGGCTGCAGGCCGCCAGGTCCCTGCTTGGGGTCAGCGCGTGAGCTGGAGCTCGCCCCTCGAAGAGCGAGGATACGCCCTGGCGGAGTTGGCCAGGACAAAACCGCGCGAGGCCCTGCGCGGCGCGCTGAAGCTCCTCGACAATGACTGGGTCCTGGACTACGAGGGCTATGACGACTGGTTGCTGACCGCCGGTGAGTGCCTCGAGAGGATGAGCCAGCCGGTCGCCGCCAGCCTCACCTGGCTGGGCCGCGAAGACCTGGACGGGACCCTGAGTCGGCTCAGCGAGCACGCCGCTCCCCAGGCTCGCGCGGCGCTCCTCGAGCGGGCCGGGAGGACCCAAGCGGCGGCGGAGGTGTGCGGCCGGATGGGTCGCTGGGCGCGCGCCGCCATCGTCTATGAGAAGGCGGGCATGACGGATCAGGCCGAGGCCGCGTGGCTCGACGCCATCAGCGCGTACCCGGAGGACGTCGATCCGGTGGGTCATACCTACGCTCACCTCGGTTTGGCTCAGCTGCGCCACCGGGAAGACGCCGCGCTGGCCGACGAGCCCCTGCGGG
>JAAZYN010000648.1 GCA_014239625.1 Myxococcales bacterium
CAGGAGGCTCACGGGTGACTTCGTGCTGCGGGCGCTGATGGTCAAGCAGCTCAGGAGACTGGCGGCCCGCGCCACGCCCGTCAGCGCTTTGGCCCTGGTGTCGCTCGACCCGCGATCCGGCGATCCTTCGCCCCGCGCGAGCACAACGCGGGTCGACGCCAAGACGCTGGCCCGGATGGTTCATGACATGTCGAGCGAGACCACGGAGACAGGCTGGTGGCTACCGCGCCAGCGCCTCCAGGGTTTCGTGAAAGCTCGGAAAACTCGAGTCGATGGAGGCGGCGCCGGTGACGACCGAGCCCGGCGGGGCGATGGCGGCGAGCAAGAAGGCGCACATCGCGATGCGATGATCGCCGTGGGCGTCGATCCGACCTGCCCTCAAGGGGCGACTCGGGTCTCCATGGATCCGGAGCCCGTCGGGGCGCTCTTCGGCCCGAACACCAAATGAGCGCAGCAGCTCGACGGTCTTACGGATGCGATCACTCTCTTTGACGCGCAACTCCTGCGCGTCGCGGATCTCGCTCACACCCGCCGCACGGCTGGCGAGGGTGGCCAGCAGAGGCAGCTCGTCGATCGCGCGGACGGCGAGCGTTCCGGAGATCGTGAATGGCTTGAGCGGAGCGTGAGCTACCGTCAGATCCGCACGTGGCTCACCGCAGCGCTCCCGTTCGTCGCTCCGCGTCACGCCGATACCCATCGCCTCGAAGGCGTCCAGCACGCCGGTCCGGGTAGGGTTGACACCCACGTCGCGGACCGTGACGCGACTGTTCGGGGTCAGCAGGGCCGCCCCGAGTATGAACGCCGCGCTGGACAAGTCCCCGGGAACGTAGAGAGGCTTGGCCTGCGGCGGATGCCCCAGATAGGCCAACATACGCTCGGTGTGGTCGCGGCTCGGGGCGGGCTCGGTCACCGCCGTCTCGCCGTTCGCCCAGAGCCCCGCCAGAAGAACGGCGCTCTTTACCTGCGCGCTGGCCACCGGCGAGACGTAATTCATCGCCGTCAGCGGCCGCCTGCCGCGCACTCGGACAGGTGCGTACTCACCCTCGCGGATCTCGAGGATCTCGAGCCCCATGCGAGACAGCGGTTCCAGTACTCGCCGCATGGGGCGACCTGAGAGGCTGTCGTCCCCTATCAGGGTGGCCTCGAAGGGCTGACCTGCGACAATGCCCAACATCAGACGCATGGTGGTACCCGAGTTACCACAGTCCAGGGGCTCGGCAGGCGCCCTGAGTCCCCCAAGGCCCACGCCATGGACGCGAGTGACGTCCCCTACGACCTCCAACCGGACGCCGAGCTGCTTGAGGATGCGAGCGGTCGAGCCGTTGTCGCCCCCACTCCCGAGACCGTGGACGTCCACCACACCCTCGCACAGCGCCGCCAACATCAGCGCGCGATGGCTTATGGACTTGTCACCCGGGACCTGGACCGTCCCCGACAGAGGTGCGACGTCAACCATCGGTGAGGCAGGCGTCCAGAGCGCGCAGGATGCGTTCGTTTTGCTGCCGATCTCCAACCGTTATGCGGACCGTATTCGGGAGCCCGTACGCCGCCATCGGGCGCACGATGCAACCCTGTTTCTGCATGTCGAGGTACAGCTGCTTGGTGTCGAAGCCGAAGTCCACGAGCAAGAAGTTGGTCTGGCTCGGCACCGGGCGGCCCCCTCGCGAGCGCAGCTGTCCGGCCAGCCAGCGCTTCTCCCCACGGTTGATGGCAACGATCTCTTGCAAAAACTCGGTGTCGCCCCACGCGGCGAGCGCCCCGACGAGGGCAAGACTGTTGACGTTGAAGGGCTGCCGGACGCGGTTCATGAGGTCGATCAGATCGCCAGACGCCAGCCCGTAGCCACAGCGCAGACCAGCCAGCCCATATGCTTTGGAGAAGGTGCGCAAGACCACCGTCCGGGGGCGTCTACGGACCCACGCCAGCCCGTCTGGGTAGTCCAGGGCGTCGACATACTCGCAGTAGGCTTCGTCCAAGACCAGGATGGGCGGCCCGTTCGGGCTCTCGGCCGTGCGCTCGTCGATGACCGCCACGAACCGTTCGAACGCCTTGGCGGTGACGTAGGTGCCTGTGGGGTTGTTGGGGTTGGCGATGAAGACGAGGCGAGTGTGCTCGTCGATCAACTCCGCCATGGCCGCTAGATCATAGCCAAAGTCCGTGCCCAGCGGGGCTTGGCGCAGCTGGCACCCACAGGCCTGCATGACCAACTTATAGACGATGAACGTGGTGGCGCTCGTGACCGCGTTGAGCCCGCCCGGGCTCATGAAGGTGCGAATCAGCAGCTCCAGGAGCTCGTTGGAGCCGTTGCCGAGGATGATCTCGGACCGCTCGAATCCCAAGCGCGCACCGATGGCTCCCTTGAGATAGTAACCTCCCCCGTCGGGATAGAGATGGAGTTCGCCGAGCGCGGCCCTGATCGCCTCGAGCGCCCGCGGAGAGGGCCCGATCGGGTTCTCGTTACTAGCAACCTTGAGGACATCGCTGATCCCCAGCTCCCGTTGCACCTCCTCAATAGGCTTGCCGGGGGGATACGGCATCAACGATGCGATGAAGTCGGAGACGAGCTTGGCCATGCCAAGCCTTTACCGGTTGGAACCGGCTGCGGCAAGATGGGTTCGCATGAGCAAGCACCTCTACTCCGCCCTGGCTAGCCTCTGCATCACCGGGCTCTGGGCGCCGTCGGGGATTAGCGGGGATGACCCCGAAGACTACCGCGTCGACCACGAATACGCGCTCCCCGACGATGTCGTGATCACGCCAGGCGCCCAGCAGCTGAAGGCCTTCGACGCGCCGCGTGACACAGCCCGGATCTCGGCACGGGAGCTCAAGACGGGCCAAGCCAACGACATCGGGGAAGCGCTCGCAGCGGTGCCCGGGGTTCACCTCCAGGCGACCAACCGCGGCGCAGCCTCGCCCCTGCTGCGAGGTTTCGTCGGTCCACAGAACCTCATCGTCGTCGACGGCCTCCGGT
>JAAZYN010000649.1 GCA_014239625.1 Myxococcales bacterium
AGCGCTGCGGATCCGCCGGTTGCAGCCGAAGGGCCATGAATTATCCGGGCTAGCCGTGACGCCGCGTAGCGCCCACGGCCCGGGGCTTGCGGCCGCGGGTTCATGGCCGCACCATGAGGTCTGCTGCCGCAACCTCTCCGTCGGAGTTCACATGCTCGCTCGCCTCGCCCGCCTCGTGGCCGTGTTCTGGGCACTTGGTGTCAGCGCCCCGGCGGGGGCCAAAGCCGGCAAGGCGCCACCCATCGCGCCGAAGCTGGCGGCGAAGATCAAGGTCGTCGAGCAGCAGGTCTTGAGCACCTATAGAGCCGGCAAGACCATCGTGACCCCATTGAAGCTCAAGCTGCTCAAGCTGCACCAGAAAGCGTGGGGCAAGACCAGCCCTCACCTGGCGCCTGTGTCGTTCGATCTGGCCAGCGCGTTGATGGGTGAGATGCGGTACACCGAGGCCCAGACTCATTACGAGCGCGCGGCGGCGTGGTTCGAGCAGCTGCATGGGCCGAAGCACGAACGCGTCGCGACGGCGCTGCAGATGATCGCCGTGATCCACTTTGTGGTGCGCGACTACGCCAGCGCCGATCGGTATATGCGTCGATCCACGCAGATACGCGAGGAGCTCTATGGCGTCGAGAGCGTAATGTATGCGACCTACCTGCAGGTGTGGGCGAGCATGTTGCAGGGGCAGCACTCCTATCAGAAAGCGGAGGACCTCCTTCGCCGCGCTGTGACCATCATCGAGAAGCTGAAGGGGCCTCGCGACGTGATGCTCACCAACGGGCTGATGCAGCTGGGGTGGCTGTACTACAGGCGGGGCAACTTTCGCCAGGGAGACGCAGCCTACCTGCGAGCCATCGACATCCAATCGAAGGCGCCCGGTTCACAGCCTGGTACGATCGCCCAGCACTGGGTCACCGTCGGCCGGCTCAACCACGGGCTTGGGCGGCGTGACAAAGCCAACGTCTACTTCGAGCGCGCCGAGCGCTCCTTCGATGGCGACATCGAGCGGTTGAGCAGACGCTACGGGGTGGAGTCGCCGGAGGTCGACCGGCTCAAGCTGTCCTTGGCCGATCTGTTCATGGCCACCGGCCGGCTGAACGAGGCCAAGGCGATCCTGCTGGCCTTGCGCAAGAAGGCCAAGACCCCACTTATGGCCGTCGCCCACAACTGGAAGTTGGGTCTCATCGCCGCCGAGCAGCGGCGCTTTGACGACGCCATCGGCTACTACCGAGCGATCATCGCGTCCTATAAGGGGACCCTCGGGGCCGCGGCTGCGCTGGGGCCAACCTCCATGATCGCCCACACCTATCGCGTCAAAGGGCAGTACAACAAGGCGCTGAAGTACATCGCCAAGGCGCGCGCGGCCTACCGGGCGTCGTTTGGCGACGATCACCCGATCACGGTGACCCAGATGGAGGCCGAGGCCTTGGTTCGGGTGCTCATGGGTCAGATGGACCGGGGCCTGAAGATGCTGACCACAGCGCAAACCCTGTTGGAGCCGCACACGGCGAACGTGCTGGCGTCGGGCACGGAGGCCGACAACCGCCAGTACCTCGCGTCGATCGCCTACCAGCTGGACAACGCTTTGACGATCCACCGCACGCGGGCTCGGGACAACCGCGGTGCCACGCGGCTCGCGCTGAGCATGATACTGCAGCGCAAGGGGCGGGTGTTGGAGGCGGTGGCGGACATCTTCGGGGCCATGCGGCGCCGAATGACCCCCACGGACAGGAAGCTTCTGGACCAGTTGCGGCTGGCGCGCACGACGCTCTCCCGGCTGGTCATCGGCGGTCCGGGTAAGCGGACGCCTGCGGTCTATCAGAGGGAGGTGAGCGCGGCGGCGACGGCGGTGCGGCGTCTGGAGGGGATGGTTCGCTCGCGCAACGCCGTCTACAAGGCGTTCACCATGCCGGTGACGATCGCCGCGGTGGCGAAGGCCATCCCGAAGGGCGCCGCGCTGGTGGAGTTCATCGCGTACAGGCAGATCGACCTGCAAGGTCGGACCTATCTCTCGCGCGACGACGTCGAGCACTACGCGGCATACATCCTGGATAGCGACGGGAGGATCGCGTCTGTCGACCTGGGCCCGCGTAAGGTGCTGGATGCGGCCATCGCGCAGCTTCGTGCCGCGCTGGCCGACCCCAACCGAGATGACGTCAGAGCGCTGGCTCAAAAGGCGTACACGCTGGCCTTCAAGCCGGTCGCCGCCGCGCTGGGCAAAACACGGCACGTCATCCTGAGCCCCGACGGGGGGACCAATCTGTTGCCATTTGCGGCGCTCGTGGACGAGCGGGGGCAGTTCCTGTTGAGCCGGTACCTGTTCAGCTATGTCACGTCCGGTCGCGACCTCGTTCGCTCGGGCCCTAGCGTCAAGGCCCGAGGTCCATCCACGATCATCGCCAACCCGAACTTCGACGGCGCAGGCGTGGCCCCGGGGAGCACCGTCCCGGGCGGGGTGCCTCCGGATGGGACCCGGGGACGCGTCGCCCGAGCGCTGCGAACGACGCGCTGGAAGCAACTGCCGGGGACCGGCTTGGAGGCGGCCGCGGTAGCCAAGGTGCTTTCGGATGCCGTCGTGAAGACCGGCGAAGAGGCCACCGAGGGCGCGCTGAAGACGGTCCAGAGCCCACGAATTCTTCACGTCGCCACACACGGGTTCTTTCTCCCCTCCGACAAAAAGCGCGCATCGTCGACCACGGTAGGTGCTCTGCCGTCAGCGCCGATGGGCTTTGGCGGCCTGACGGCGAGCGCATCCCGGGCCGGAAACAACCGAACCACCGCCGAGAACCCGCTGCTGCGGTCTGGGTTGGCCCTGGGCGGCGCCAACGCGCTGCGTAGCGGCGCCGAGGACGGCGTGTTGACGGCCCTCATCGGCCCAAGGGTTGCCACCGTCCGACGGGAATGAACGCGGCCCAGTAGTACGGGTGATCGAAGTCCTCCGAGCGGGACATCATCAACTGCACCTGCCGGAG
>JAAZYN010000064.1 GCA_014239625.1 Myxococcales bacterium
ACCACCACCAGGCCGCCTTTGGTCCCTCCAAAGGCCGCGCGGGTGCCTGCGTGGTTCAGGACGATCCTCATCGGCCCCTGGTCACTCCACGGGAGCATCGCCATGGGAGCGCCCGTCGCTGTTCCCATCGAGACCCGATAAGGCCTCTTGACCGTCGGGACGTAGACCACCGCCGTCTGACCATCGCCGCTGAGTGCCCAGGGCCCGCCCAGCTGGCCCACCTCGAGCGGACCCAGGGGCTCTGTCAGCGCCGTGGCGACGTTTGTAGCCGAATCCCAGACCATGACCCGACCCCCTTCATGCCCGATGGCCCGGCCGGACGAGTGATTCATACTGCGGGTGAACAAGGTGGTGCTGATAGGCAGCAGCGCGCCGCTCGCGGCGTCCAAACCCATAGGTGTCGTCTGCACGCCAGATGCCACGACGATCGTCGACTCGGAGACATACGCCGCGTGCATGAAAGAGCGCGGGCTCCGCCAGCTGAGCGAGAGGTCATCGCAGGCCCACAGGGAGGTTGACCTGGGCTCCAGACATAGGAACGACGTGCCGTTCGGCGAGAGGTAGCCTTGACGACAGGGCGCTACGGCCTCAGCCGACAGCAGCTCGGCGTTGGCGGCCTCGTGGTACCGCGCGAGGACGCCGCGCGCCTCAGGGGACTCCACGCGAAGCAAGGCGTGCCCCGCCAAGATCTCCGCTTCGACCTGAGCGTGCGAGGCCTGCGCCTCCTGAGCCTGTTGAACCAGGATCTTGGCGAAATGTTGTTCGGCGCGCTCCAACGCAGCCGACGCGTGGGCCTCCGCTCCGACGGCGCGGTCGCGGGCACTCAGGGCCGCCCGCTCCGCCGCATGGGCCCGATCCCTCTCATTCAACGTCTGAGAGTAGGACAGGCCGAAGACGATGGCGGTGATCAAGAGCGCTGCGCCGGCGACGAGTAGCGGGAGGCGGAAGGCGGCGCCAAAGCGCTTGGCCTTGTCCCACGGGGAGTAGTCGTAGGCTCCCACTCTTCGACCATCCAGGTACGCGGCCACGTCGACCGCCAGATGATGAGCGTTGGCGTATCGTCGCCTGGGATCCAGGGTCAACGCGCGGTCGACCACGGCGGCGAGCTCCACCGAGGTGCCTGGCGCCACATCCAGAACGCGCGGAATAGGGCCGCGGCGCAGGATCTCGAGGATCTCCTCGGTGCTGGCTCCGGTGTACAGCCCTCGCTTGGACAGCACCTCGAACAGGATGGCCCCCAGACTCCATACGTCGGACGCTGGGCTCGCCGCCTCTGCGCGCGCTTGCTCGGGGCTCATGTACGCCGGGGTCCCGACCCGGACCCCGGCGGCCGTCGCCTCTGCGGGCACGTCCGACGCAACGGGCACGTGAGAGGCGTCCCGCGGTGGGCTCTCCGGAGCTTCGGAACGCTCGCCCAGGGGTACCCGGGTCGCCACACCCCAATCGACGATCTGGGTCTCGCCAAACTCCCCCAACATGATGTTGGACGGCTTCAAGTCCCGGTGCACGATGCCGACGCTATGCGCGTAGGCCATGGCCTGGCAGACGGTCAGAAAATGGCGCAACACGATGTCATCGTCGCGGTCGCCGCTGGCCAGGACCGTCGACAGGGACTCACCGCGAATGAGTCGCATGGTGAAGAAGAGGCGGCCATCTTCGGTCTCTCCGGCGTCGTGGACGGGCACGATGCCGGGATGTTGGAGCTGGGCCGTGATCAGGGCCTCCTGCACCAGGCGACGCTCGAGGCCGGCGACGTCACATGCGTCCGGACGCGCTTGCTTGAGCGCGACCTGGCGTCGCAGCTTGGTGTCGGTGATGATGGACACCTTCCCCATCCCGCCCAGAGCGATGAGCTGCGGGTGCTGATAGCGACTCCCCTGCTCGGATCCGAAGGGGTGCTGGGGCGAGAACCCTTCGGGCACGCCGGACAAGGCCACGTTGCTCAAGGGGAGCTCCCCGAGCCCCGCCACCGAGGCGTAGACCTGGTCGTCGCCATCGTCGCCGGCGGTCAAGCGGCACCCACAATGGGCGCTGAAGCCCGTCGGCACAACGGGTTCACTGTGGGGCTCGCGCCTCTAGCCGGCATGTGCCACGGCGCTTCGAGGGAAACCGCTACGGCGTTGCGCTGACACCCTCGGCGCGGACCGGGGTGTGGCGGCGCTGTGTTCGACGGCCGCCGAGATGTCGCGCTTGTCAACGTTGCGGCTCCACGGGCCACAGCCCAACGGCTTCGACATGTGACGGCCACCGCGCGCGTGCCCGAGCACGTTTCAGCCGGTCCCGATAGAGAGTAGATTGCATCATCTAAATGAGTCTCAGGCGTGAGGGGAGGCGCTCCTGCGACGGCAAGGTACACATGGTAGCACAATGTCACATCAGAAGGTGACCGACGCCCTCGCCCCGACAGTAGCACGGAGCGGGACCGCACATCGGGTTGGTGCCGCTCAACCAGCGCGGAGGCCCGGCGGAGCGTGATTTGAGAGCGCCGGGCGCCGAGGGTGGAGCCTGCAGTCTGTCCAGCGTCCAGCCGCTGGACCCACAGGCCATCTTATAGGCATCAAAAGCGGCACACGCGGAGTCTCCTCTGGCTGGCCAGCTCTGCTCGGGAGTCCAACCTCACTGCTGGCGCGGCTGGTAGCTGGTGAAGATCCAATCGAGGCTCTGGGCGCCCCGATGGCAGTCGACGCAGACCTCTGGCCCGGCCGGGATCAGGCGCAGCTCCTCGTCGACGAAGTTGCGCGTGTATTCGGCCCAGTCCCAGACTCCGCCCTCCTTGTGAGCGGTGGCGACCAGCCAGGAGAAGTCCTGACCGTCGCGCCGCGAGGACTTGACGATCAGAGTCCCCTCGGGAAAGGGTCTCCGCGTGGCGCCGGTCTCATCCACGAGCTGATCGAGGGTAAGATCGCACGCATAGACTCGCTTGAACCCCTCGTGGGGGTCGTCGTCGTGAGGAGGAACCTCGTCGGTGGTCAGCTCGATGCAACGCGTCTCGAAGCCGGCGATGGCGTCGGGTAACGGCGTCCCACAGGCGCTGCACAAAGCGATCACGATGCTCAGCATAGGGATCGCTCTGACGGCCGCCCCCGGGCGGTCCCATGCGGCGCAGCCTTCGGGGATGGAGGCTGGCTGGACGGTGACGGTGGCCGGTGGTGTTTCGCTGTTCACGTTCAGTCGCTCGACGGCGTTGGAGCATCTGATGAAGCCACACTTCAGGCTACGATTCGACCATCGATTGCACCCGATGTTCCGGATCGGAGCAGAGCTCTCAGCGGTGGCCACCGCGTCCAGCGGCTACGGCCTGTGGGGAGCCACCCTGACGGGGCGGATGATCATGTGGTCGTCCGTCGACGGAGAGCTCGGGCTGGCCTGGGGCATCGGGATCGGACATGGCGCCCGGATCCTCGACCACCAGCTGCGCCCATCAGCGACGCTGGTGCCTTACAGCCACGTTGGAGTGGAGTCCCGCTGGCATGTAGGGTCCGGCGTGTTGCTTGGGCTCGAGGTGCTGTTCGAGCACCTCAGCGTGCTCAGCGGTGGGCTGAGCATCGGCTATGCCCTCTGACCTGGACCCACCACGACGGGAGACTCCCCATGAACGAGTGGACGCTCACCTATTTTGACTTCGACGGCGGCCGCGGAGAGGAGTGCCGCCTGGCGCTCAACATCGCCGGCGTCCACTTCACCGACGATCGCATCCCCGTCGGCTCTTGGGTGGAGCGCAAACCCTCGACGCCGTTCGGCGCGGTCCCCGTACTCGATGTCCCGGGCGAGGGGCTCCTCGCCGACTCTACCGCGATCATCCGATACATCGGGCGGGCTCATGGATTGCACCCGGACGATCCCATGGAGGCAGCACGACACGACGCGATCATGGCCGAAGCGGAGACATTGAGGCAGACCGTCGCCCCATCTCTGTTCGAGCGAGACCAGACCAAGAAAAAGGCGATGCGCGAGACCCTCGCGCTGAGCTATCTGCCGCGCTGGGCCGGTCAGATTGAGCGCCAGATCGCTGGCCCGTTCATCAGCGGCGAGAGGCTCCACGTAGCCGACCTGAAACTCTACGTCGTCGCGCGTTGGTTCATCAGTGGGACGCTCGATCATGTCCCCAGCGATGTGTTCGACGCGTTCGAGATCCTTACGCGGCTGCACGACGCGGTCGCAGCGCACCCCGGAGTCCTCGACTGGTATGCCAAACGGCGGAGCCGCGCGGGCTCGGCTGACACCACGTGAGCTCAGCGCTGTCGCAGGCCCGTTGCACCCGCGACGCGCGGGCGGCGGCTCTCGTCATCCGCGGGAGGCCCGGCGGCGTCCTTTGAGGACACGGCGTCGGCGCCCCGACGGCGCCGGATTCGACCCGTCGGCCTGGGGTGTCTGAGGGCGCTTTGAGCCGTTCCACGGAGCCGAAGCGCTGACACGCGTGGCACAGAGCCGGGAGGCTGGTGAGGTCTTGTTCGACCGCCGCCGAGCCGGAGGCCGGTCGCGCGGGTCAGCGCTGCACGTCTGCCGGCGGGAGGGCCGCGAACCACGCGAGTCGTGCCTCGAGGCGGCGCCCTACTCCGCGACCTGCCCCCGGAGATACGCCACCCGCGCCAGGTAGCGATTGGTGTCGATGTTGCCCCAGAGCTCGCGGTTGTTGAGCAGGCCGAGCATCCCCGACCAGTCGCTCTCGGCCGTGATCCGCGCAAAATCGTGGGCTTCCCACTTACTGCGGGTCATGTCACCGCGGTAGAACAGGTCGACGAGCACGTCGCGCATGAGCTCGTGGGCGGCGTCGAGGTCGGTGCCGGTCCACTTCTTCAGCAGCTTCTTGGCGTACGCGTACTTCTCCATATAAACGACATCGAACAGGTTCTTTTGCTCCTCGGGGGAGATCTCCAGACCCGAGTTGCCCTTGCAGAAACGCGCCGCTTCCTTGCCGCTCAGACCCGCCCCTTGGCTCATCTTGGCGGCGGTCGAGGCGTCGACTCCGGCGGCCCGGAGATCCGCCTTCACCTCGTCAGCGGTGCGATGCTTCATGTCGTAGCCGCGCCCGATGGTGACGCCGCTCCAAGCGCCAGGGCAGTGCAGAATGCGCGAATGGTAGGCACCCGACGGCGGGTTCTCGAGCCCCTCGTTGTCAAAGGTCAGCTGGCCACGAGGGACGGTGTAGGGATCGTCGCTGTCTTCTGGCTGCGGATGCGGCGACAGCGCCGCCTGCTGAGCGTCGTACCCGTCGGCGCCGCGGGCGGCTTGACGCGTGCGCTCGCGGGATTGCGGATCCTCGTCGTGCTCCGGGCGCGGGCGCGGGCGAGGACGCGATGAAGCTTTAAATGTCACTGCTGCCTCCAACGTATTGAGGAGGACCGACCTGATGACCCCGAGACGGGGATACCCTACACGTTGTTGTTCCACGACGCGATGGCTACCGCCCGCCACGCGCGCGCAGAGATGGCGGATGCCCACCACGGCTTGCCGACCACCGCAACATCGAGCGATCCCCTCCGGCGTTCGACGGCGGCCCTCTGCTCCGCTGCGGTTTCAGAGCCCATTGGACCGGCCGGGTCGGCGTGCGATAGCTCGAGCTACCGGGGTGGAGAGGGGAAAACGCGGCGCGGACCGGCAGGCGGCGACGCGGCGCGACACAACCGTCGAGCTCGCCACGGCGAGCTGGCGCCCGGCAGCGCGGCGGACCCGCCGGTCGCAGCCGGAGAGACGTGCAACATCCGGGCTAACCCGCATTTCTCACCAGACTTCGGCTGCAACCTTCGGATGGGCAGGCGCTACGAGCGCGTGCTCCCTCCGCCGACCTGCGACGTACGGCCAGTACGACTCGGCCGGCTCCGGTCCGCGCCACGCTCGTACCACCTACTCCTCCTCGGTTTCGCTCGAGCTCTGGTGAGAAATGCGGGCTAAGGCTCCTCCCCTGAAGGGCTGTGTGTCTCTGACTCCTCGCTCTCCGCCGCCTGCAGGAGGGCGCCGAAGAGACCCGCGAAGTCCAGCTCGAGGTGAGGCGTCTCGGCTCCCTCCGCGTCCCCGATCTCTTTGGTGGCCACGTTCGTGATCGACGAGATCACTCCGTTCATCACGTGGAGGACCAGCGGCCCCGCGTGCTTCGCCACAAAATCGGGACCGATCTCCAGAGGCTTGCCCTCATTGGGCATCAGGCCCTGAGCCTTCAGGTAGCTCGCGAGCAGACCGACGAGCTGAGTCTGGACCGCCGCGTCCGCCTCGTCGTCGGACGGGAGCATGTCCGAGAGCCCGAGCTCGCTGTCCAATTCACGCCAGGCTCTCTGTAACTCATCTTCCGACCCGCCCTGGGGAGCGCCTTCGTCATCCATTGGAGACCTCGTCCGCACGCTGGTTCGGCGGCGCCGTTGCTTATCCTTGCCAATATATTGGGACTTGAGTCTCGACCGCAAGCTGTCAGCGCCAGCGGGTGACGCGGGAGCTGCTCGCCCGGGTCATGGGTAACGCAGGTCGATCACCCAGCCCTGCTTGAAGTAGATGTGTTGCGCGGCATGCAGCTCCGCGCCGGTGCTGAGCTGGAGGTCGAGACACCCGGCGTCCAGGGCCCGCGACGTCGCCTCGGCGCAGACGGCCTGAGCCAAGCCCTGACCGCCGTGGGCAGGGACCGTGGCGACCCAGCTGAGCTCCGCGTGGCCCCCCCTCTCCCGGTCACGGACCAAGGCCACGGCGACGGGCTCGTCGTCCGGGGCAAAAGCGAACACCATCGCGCCGGGCACCAGGTCGCGCGAGAGCTCCTCCCACTCTCCGGAACGCAAGGTGACGCCGTGAGACGCCTGAATCGCCGCAAACGCCGCCCGATCGACCCACGACCGAATGGTGTAACCCTCCGGTAGAGCAACACTTACGGGACGACGACGCCGGTCTGGCCAGTGCATGTTGATGGTGACCACGATGCAGCATACGCCATCGCGCGCGCGAATTATGACACTTCGAGGACGGAGGCCGGTGACGTCCTCTCCGAGCGCCGGCGAGCCCACGGTGGGGGCGCCCCTGTCAGCGGCGCGGATCCGTCAGCCGGAGGAGGCGTGAGTCACGCCCCACGAGCATCACGGATGGACCGGAACCCACCGACACCTCCACCGATAGGCCGTGCACAGCTCCGCCAGAGGCTGGCGAGAGCACCGGAGGTCACAGGCTGGCTCGACACAACAATCCCTTGCCGTCGTCCAGCATGTTGACGCACAGTCGCCGCGCACCAACGACGAGGCGGTCTCGCGGTGCGGGGTTCCGTGTCGACTCACAGCAAGGAGCGCAGCGGTGCTCACATGGATGTTTCTGGCTGTGGCCGCAGCGAGCGGGGTCGGCTGCTATCGGATGACGGAGGGGCAGCGACGGGTCCTCGCGGTGACGCCGACGCTCGTCTGGCTGCTGGGGTTCCTCTCCCCGCTGTTGTCGGACGTGGCCGGACGCGGGAGCGTGTTGATCGCCGCGCTGATCCTCCAGGGGGCTGGCGCAGCCCTGGGTCTGTGGGCGTTGCGGACGGTTCGCGCCGCTGTCAAGGCGACACCAGCGGCGGCTGACCAGACAGGGCCAGCGTGACGGAGCGAACCCAACGCGTCGCGCTGTCGACCCTGTCGGGGCTGCTCATCGCCTCGAGCCTTCCGCTCACCGCCGGGCCAGCGAGCCTGTGGCCGCTGGCGTGGCTGGCCTTGACGCCGTTGCTGTGGGCGCTCCGCGATCTGGAGCCACGAGCCGCTTTTGGCTACGGGCTAGTGGCGGGCTGGGTAAGCAGCGTCGGGATTTTGTGGTGGCTCGCAGACACCCTGGTGAGCTTCACCCAGGTGTGGCTCCCACTGGCCTGGCTGATCCTCGCTGTTTATGCCCTGTTTCGAGGGCTTCAGCTGGCCCTCTTCAGCTGGCTGTATGTGCGCCTGGGTCGCCGTCGAGCGCTGAGCGTCTTCGCGGTCGCGGCGCTCTTCGTGGTGACCGAGCACTTCTTCCCGGCGATCCTGCCCACCCCCCTGGGCGCCAGCCAGCACAACGCCCTGACAGCGCTCCAGGTGGTCGAGTTGGCAGGGATCTCCGCGGTGTCCTTCGTACTCGTCGCGGTCAGCGCCACGGCCTACCGGCTCATCGCCGCTTGGCGAGACAAGACCAAGGTGGACTGGCGACAGATCGCTGGCGCTGGCCTCCTGGTCGCCGCGACGTTGACCTTCGGGGCCGTGAGGCTGTCGAGCGTGGAGTCCGACATCTCCGAGGCCCGCACCGTGCGCGTGGGGATCGTGCAGCCGAACATCGGCGTGTTCAGTAAGGAGGCCAAACATCTCTCCGGCATGGAGCAGGTGCGGCTGCTTCAATCCAACATCCTGAAGCTACAGGCTTCGAGCGCCGAGCTGGAAGCCGACGGTGCCGAGCTCATCGTCTGGTCGGAGACGGCGTTCATCGCGTTCGGCAACAAATACGGCAAGACAAACGAGCACTTCGCGGCGGCGATCACCACCAAGGGGCGCCTGGCGCTGTGGTCGGATACAGGCGAGCGGTTCTCCTGGCGCCTGTGGGAGGGCGACGCGCCGCAGCCCTTCAAGGCCGTGAGCGCCGCTCGCGAGGACGCCGCCTGCGCGGTCGGCGCGGATGGGGCCGCCGCCTGCTGGGACGGTCGCGGGTTGGCCGAGGTGGAGGTCGACGGGACGCCGGACCTGAACGCGGTGGCGGTGGTGCGCACCAGCGGCGAGCGAGCTCGTCGACCTGGCGTCCCACTGACGCTGTGGGCTGTGGGGGATGAGGGCGCCCTGCTCAGGGGAGACCTCACCAGGCTGGAGCCGATGCCTTCAGGCACCACGCAGCACCTGCGTGGCATCGTCATGGCAAAACCCGGCCAGGGCCTCGTCGTGGGAGACGGGGGGACCCTCATCACGCTCTACGAGGACCGGGTCCTGGCTACCACCAGCCTGGGCCCCGAGGACCTTCACGCCGTGTTCGTCGCCCCCGACGCCGGCGGGGCCTGGCTGGGCGGTCAAGGGGGGGCGGCGTTCCAGATCACCGATGAGGGGTGGGCCCGCGCCGCTACGGACACCCAGGCAACACTGCGCGGGTTCGCCGGCATGTCGAGCCTCCAGGTCTGGGCCGTGGGCGACTCCGGCACCGTGCTGCGGCAGACGTCCCCCAGCCGCACGTGGGAACGCGTCGACGGACCCGATGCGACGGCGGATTTCGTGGCCGCCAGCGTCGACGCCCGGGGCGCCCTCATGGTGGCGGCGCGGGACGGCCGCGTGTGGATCCGTCAGAGCGACCGCTGGTCTGCCGTGCCATTGCCTGCTGGGGCCGAAGGACTGGTCAGCCTCACCTGGCTCCCGTTCAGCAGCTACGGGTACGTACCGCGAGACGTCCGGTACCTGTCGCAGAGCACCACCCCACTACCAGCGACCCTGGACCCTCGCGACGACACGGGCCTGTTCGACGCCCAGCGCAACGTCGTACAACGAGGCTTTCGAACTCCGGTCGTCTTCGGCGCGGTGACCCATCCAGGCGCGGTAGATGGATACAACAGCGCCGTAGGGCTGGACGCTGATGGGCGGCTCGCGGGAGTGAGCGACAAGAGCGTGTTGCTGCCCATCGCCGAGACGCTGCCGACGGGCCTGGTATACGGGCTCGGCATGGATGGCATGCATGATCTGTCCGCCGACCTGTACGAATTCATCCCTGAAGCCTCCCACTTTGCGGCCGCCTCAGAGCCCGCCGTCATCGAGCTGGCGGGGGCTCGCATCGGCGTGATGATCTGCTACGAAGACATCCTCAGCGGACCGAACCTCGCGCTCGCGGACAGCAACCCGAACCTGCTGGTGAACCTGACCAACGATGCCTGGTTCGGCCGCACCAGCGAGCCTTGGCAGCATCTGGCGTTGTCGACCATCCGCGCGGTGGAGCTGCGGCGCTCCCTGGTCCGGGCTACGCAGACGGGGCTCAGCGCAGTGATCCTCCCGACCGGAGAGATCGCGGCCCAGACCGCGCTGGACGTCGCGGACACCCTGCTCGTCCCGACCCCCCTGATGGAAGGCGAGACGCTCTACGGGCATATCGGTGATCTGTTCGTGTACCTGTGTCTTCTGGCCTTGCTCATCCTCGGCTGGCGAACGCGGCGGCCACCGCCGGCGTGAGCCGCGCCAGGGCCGATTCGCGAGCGGCGGCGGCCCGGGCTCAGGGCGCGGGCGTAAGGGCTTGGGGCCGCCGCGTCGTTGGGCGACCCAGGCCGCGCGTTGATCCGCAGTCCGACCCCTCGTTCACGCGGAAACGACCGTCGCGTCATCGGGTGAACCAGGCCGCGCGTTCGGACGGGGGCTGGGGGCTGGGGCGCGGCGGTGAGGCCAGGGCGCGACACCGCGCTCGGGGAGTTGGGCTCCCCTCCTGCTCCAAACGGCGTCAGCGGCACCTGGAGGCAACCCTGGCATCAGAGACCGTTGGCGTCAGCGGACCAGGTTCCCGAAGCGGTGTAACGTGCGGGAGATGGCCTGCTCGCGCAGATAATGCAGCAACTCGAGGCGGCCCGAGGCCGTCACCGGATCATCGGCGACATGCAACCCGAGGGCGTTGGCTGCGGCGCGCACTTCCGGCTCGGCGGTCCCGACGACCCGAATCCGCACGAGCCCGGCGCCAACGAGCCGCTCGGCAACCTGCGACGCGGATTGGCTCGCAGCACGCGAGACGATCACGTCACTGCCCACCCTTCGGGCTGCGCGCCGAGCCAGCTCCAGCTCCCCCTCGGTGCCGTCTGGCGCCAACCGAAGCAGGACCCGAGGGAGCGGGCGATACCGCAGTATGTTCGCCTCGCAAAACAACCCCGTCGGGTCGTGCTCCTTGGAGTAGACGTTCTCCCACCACCACAGATCGTCAGGCTCGGCGCCGTCAACCGGCCACCAGATGCCCAGCTGAGCCACGTAGTTTGGCCCGCCGGCCTTCGCGCCAGGGCCAATGCTCGAACGCTTCCAGCCACCAAAGGGCTGCCGCTGGACAATCGCCCCGGTGATCCTGCGGTTGACGTACGCATTTCCCACCTCGACGCGCTCGAGCCAATGATCGACCTCAGTCGGGCCGAGCGTGTGAATGCCCCCCGTCAGCCCATATTCGACGCCGTTCTGGAGG
>JAAZYN010000650.1 GCA_014239625.1 Myxococcales bacterium
GAGCTGGGCTTGCAGGGCCGCGCACGACTGGCCCATTGAGGGGGCCGTCTTGGCCAGTTCCGCGCAGCATCGGGCGAGCCGCGAGCACGCATCATGGGCCCCAGCGGCGACCGCGGCCGGCGCCGCGCCAGGGGTCAGCGGGGCGGCCGGCGCGGCTGACGCGGGGCTGGGAGGGCCGACGACAGCACCCTTGGGTGTCGCCGCCAGCTTGCGTGCTTCCACGAGCTGTTGCTGCAGCGCGGCGATCTTGGCATCACGACGCTTGAGCGCCTGATCGTCGGCCGACGCTTTTTGCGCAGCGTCGGCGCCGTCATCAGCGCCGTCCTCGGTCGGCTCCTGCTCGTCGTCCCCCTCCTCGTCGCGGGCCTCGCGGGCGCTCGGAGGCTCCTCTGCTCCCCTCTGTTCCACCTTGTCTGGAGGTTTTGCGACCGTCCGCGGCTGCGGCGGCTCGGTGGTGTCTCCTCCGCAAGCCGCCGGCACGAACGCCCCGGATGTCAGCAGCAGCGCGGCGAGGAGCACGATGAGACGCCCTCTGCCCTCTCTCTGGTGACGGCCCCCACCGAGGAGCGCCCCGAGGCCGGGCATGCAGAGGCCCGCACGGCTGGAAACGCGGACACGGCCGCGTCGTCCGACCACAGCGTCGCTGGCGCCGTCAGAACCGAAATGCACAGCCATGTTTCCTCCGTGCGGCGCTGCCCGCGAGCGCAACAGTACCGTGGGTTCGAGACGGTAGCATCGGGACGCGGCCTATGCCACCCTTCGGGCATGCATGCTCCTGGCGCCGATCTGCAAGCCATCCAGACCTACCTCGCAGAGACCGACGAGAACCTCGCGGTCTACATCAACGCCAACCAGCACACCTACCTGGACGTCTATCTGGGCCGCATGCACGCGCTACACGCGTCGGACGCCGACCCGGTGGAGGTCCTCAAGCAGGCGGCGCAGGCAGCCCGGACGTATGCGCAAAACGCCGCCCTGTATCTGGCGAAGCTCCCGCCGTTCCGAATCCGCAGCCGCCGAATGCTCCCGCTGGAGCTGGCCCTGGTCGCTGGCGACGGAGACACCCACGACATGCTCGCGGACGTGATGGGGTTCGACCCCATGCTGCTGCTGGCCGGCACTGAGCCAGCGGAGATCACCGCCGAGGTCGACGCGATCACGCCCTGGTTTCGGCGGCGCAAGGTCACCGAACCGAGCGTCCTGGTGGGTGCCCTGGCCGTCTTTATCGCGTGCGCATATGCGGCCGTCGTGCGCGAAGACAAGGCGCAGTTCGAGGTGGCCGTAGGCACGATGAGTATGATGGCCAACGAGCACTGGGTGATGGTGCGCAACCCATCTCCAGGTGTCGCCCGTGTGTTGGCCACCGTCAAAGCCTTCGACGCCATCGCCAGAAGAGACAGCGACGCCCTGGCGATGGCTCTTGCCAGCCACGGCAACGCGCACGCCATCGGCTACGAGCAGCTGGTCGAAAGAGACCCTGCGGCTGCCATTTTGGGTGAGGGAAGTCTCGACACAACCTCCTTGGCTCTGGCATGTATCGCCGAGGCTTTCGGCATCGCGCCGCACAAGGCCCTCGACTCGGCCCCCGCGGAGCTGACCAACGACCTGGCCCTGCTCCGACGATACGCCGACGTGATGTTCTCCTAGACCCACTCGAAAGCAGTAGTCCAGCCATGGCCGCGCCAACCCGCACCGATATCTTCAACCCAACCCCCGAGCACCACGCGCTCCGCGAGATGACGCGCGGCTTCGCCGAGCGGGAGTTGGAACCTCAGGCCGCCCTGTTCGACCGCGAAGAGCGCTTCAACGTGGACGCCTTCCGCAAGCTTGGCGAGCTCGGGCTGCTGGGCATCACCGTCGGCGAGGAGTGCGGCGGATCGGGCATGGACGCCGTGGCCGCGACCATCGTCCACGAGGAGCTGTCGGCCGTGGATCCGGGCTTCACGTTGGCGTACCTGGCGCACTCGATGCTCTTCGCCAACAACCTGGACAAAAACGGCAGCGCCGAGCAGAAACAGCGCCTCCTGCCCGCCGCGTGCAGCGGCCAGAAGATCGGCGGCATGTGCATGAGCGAGCCGAACGCCGGCACCGACGTGCTGGGAATGTCCACATCGGCCGACAAGCGAGGCGAACACTGGGTCATCAACGGCGCCAAGATGTGGATCACCAATGGTGCTATCGCGGACGGCGAGCTCGGTGACATCTTCCTGGTGTATGCGCGCACCGGAGACAAGGGCGCCCGCGCGCTGTCGCTTTTTTTGGTGGAGAAGGGCTTCGAGGGCTTCTCGCTCGGCCAGAAGATCCACGACAAGCTCGGGATGCGCGCCTCGACGACGGCGGAGTTGGTGTTCGACAACTGTAAGGTCCCCGAGGCGAACCTCGTCGGACACACCGGCGACGCGGTGCTGCACATGATGCGCAACCTGGAGCTGGAGCGCCTGACGCTGGCCGCGATGTCGCTCGGGATCGCACGGAGAAGCATCGAGATCATGAACCGCTACGCCCAGGAGCGGACCGCCTTCGGCAAGCCGATCAACGCCTACGGGCAGATCCAGCGTCATATCGGCGAGTCCTACGCCGAGTACATGGCGGGCCGCGCATACGTCTACAACACCGCCTACAATCTAGACCTCAGCTCCAGCGGCAACCGGCTGGACTCCGACGGCGTCAAGCTCTATTGCGCGACGATGGCCAAGAACGTCGCCGACCGCGCGATCCAGTGCCTCGGCGGTTATGGCTACGTCGGGGAATACGTGGTCGAGCGGCTGTGGCGCGACGCCAAGCTGCTGGAGATCGGCGGCGGGACCAACGAGGCCCACCAGAAGAACATCACCCGGGACCTGATGAGCGTCGAGCGAATCAAGTGAGAGACGGAGCAGCGAGGCCTCCCGGGCGCTCGCGGCTAGCCCGCATTTCTCACCAACCTCTGGCTCATGCTTGGGATCCTCGGCGCTTTCGCGGCGTG
>JAAZYN010000651.1 GCA_014239625.1 Myxococcales bacterium
GGGGCGAGCACCGTCTGCGTGATCAGCGACGAGTAAATGGGGCCCGCGGTGAACTTGATGCCACCGATCTGTAGCCCCACTCCCGGCGTCGTGGCTCCGAAGTCCTCGTATCCGGCGAGCCGGATGCCATCGATGTCGGCCGCCTCGGTGGCCGTCAGGTAGTTGCCATTGCTGTCGACGAGCTGCGTGAGGGCGACCTGGTTCGGACCCACGACCGGGAAAAAGACCCACGCAACGTACTCGACGCCCCCCGTGAACACGGTCACGTTGAAGTTCTCGTTACCTGCGGCGAGCTGCAGCACCTCCACCTCGATCACGTCGCCGATCGGACGCGCGATGTTGAGCTCGCTGCCCGTATTGCTGCTGCCGATACCGCTCCCGATGGCGGTGCCCCAAAGCACGGTGGTGCTCGCCGCCGAGCCCCCGATGAACTCCACGTAGCCACTGGTCACGACCATCTGCGCCCCGCTCCCGATGGTGCAGCTGTGGGCGTCGAACCACTCGAGCTCGCGCTCGCCGCCGACCGCGCTGATGCCCTGGGTCAGCGACACCGCGGAAGTGGCACAGGCCGTGGCACCGGTGACGTCGCCGTCTTCGAAGTCATCGATGATCAGGTCCTGCGCGACCGCCGTGTTGGCGACGGTGGAGAGGACGAGCGCGACGGGAAGCAGGAGCTCTCTCTTCAAGGCATTTCTCCGGGCGGTGTGCGTGAACGACTGCGCAGCCTCCGAGCCGACGGGACGGGGAGACCTCCACCATGGCCGAGGTGGGTCGTGGGACCTTACGTCACCATTCGTCGACGACGCAAACCCAGACGAGACGTGAAACATCCGGTTGAACCCAGTCCTATCATGCACTTGGAACGAGACCAGGTCATCCGGGAGTCCCCATCCGGTCATCCGGTCATCCGAACCGCGGCTCGATGCGTTCAACCGCGTCCTGTCATCAAGCCGTCCGCGTTGCTGAGGTCGGACCCGAAAATGAAGCTTCACGCACGCAGGGGGCACACAAGCGAGGAGCTGTGACGCGGAATCTCCGCGCAGGGTGCCGACCCGGTCTCCATATCGCTGCGGGCCACGGACTTCCCGTTGGGGACACCCGCGTACAGATGGCATACTATGCCACGGAGTTGTGGAGGATCCCTCAGTGCGTGTCACAAGTGAGCAAGATCACGGCGACGACCTGCTCGGCGTCACACTCGGGGGTAAATACCTCCTCGAGGAGATCATCGGCGAGGGTACCATGGGGTGGGTCTATCGGGCCCGTCAGTTTCCGCTGAAGCGCGAGGTCGCGATCAAGGTGATGCGCCCGGTGCAGGGCGAAGATAACAACGCCGTCATCGCCCGCTTTCAGCGCGAGGCCGAGGTGATCGCCAGCCTGGAACACCCCAACACCGTGATGTTGTACGATTTCGGCGCGACCTGGGACGGCCGGGTGTATCTGGTGATGAAGTACGTCCGGGGACAGACCCTTCGTGCGCTGCTCGACGAGCAGGGTGCGCTTCCGCTGCCGCGGGCCGCTCGGATCCTCACGCAGACCGCGGGTTCTTTGGCCGAGGCTCACGAAGCGGGGATCACGCATAGGGACGTGAAGCCAGCGAACGTCATGCTCTCGGACCGATTTGGTCACAAGGACGTGGTCACGGTCGTCGACTTCGGAGTCGCCAAGAACTCCGAGAGCCTCTCGATCACCGGAGCTGGTCAGATCATCGGTACGCCTGCCTACATGGCGCCCGAGATCGCTGGCGGGTCCAGCGCAGCGCCGATGAGCGACATGTACTCGCTCGGCTGCATGCTCTACGAGATGGTCTCGGGCGCGCCCCCCTTCGGAAACATCAGCGTCTTCACGACGGTTTACAAGCACGTCAACGAAGATCCCCCCCCGCTGCCCGATGACGTCGCCCAACGCTGCGGTCCGCGCGTGGTGAAGCTCATCAAAAAGCTCCTGCACAAACAACCCGTCTACCGCCCCAACTGCCAACAACTGATCGAGACGCTCGACGAGTGCCTCCAAGAACTGACACGCTCGCCTTCAGCCCGAAGCGATCGGCTGCGCACCATGCAACGGCTTCAAGCCGCGCGGCGGCGCCAGGCGGCCGCGCGGCCGCCTACACTCGACCTCCCGACCCGCGGACTGGAGGTCCCGGAAGCCAGCGGTCGCACGCTCGATCATATGCTCGACGAAGAGCTCGCGACGACGGGCGCCTCGCCGCGTCGACCGTTCATCACATCGGAGCTTGCGACCACCCGCGACCCCGCCGAGGTCGACAAGCGCCCATCCAGGCGCTCTCACCTGCCCGTGCTTCGGCGCCCTGCGGCGGACGGCCAGCTGCTGTGCGACCACGTCCAGACGACCATCGTGGTCAACGCGGTCGGCATGGCGCTGATCGAGATCACAGCCCCAGCCTTCGTGTCGACGCTGCACGAACAGACCGTCGCGCGGGTGGGCGTCCCCGGCGAACCCGTCACCACAGGCCTGGTGTGGGCCGAAGGGCGCATCGTAAAACGGACCGAGACGGCCGCGGGGATCAATCTGACGGTCGAGCTCGAGCAGCGAGCCACGCAGCCGTACAAGAACATGGTCGAATACTGGGGCCTGATGCAGCGCAACAGCTGAACACCTTCGTTCCCTGCCCGTCCCGATGGGAGCTCGGGAGTGTCGCGACGGCGGGCGCGCCGTTTCGGGGATCGTTGCGGCCAGCCCACATGACGCATGTACCATCGGCGACCACGGGTGGTTGCGCGGCTGCGACGTCCCTTCCACGGGCGTGACGGCTGTCAGACGCGACGTCACCAGCTCCGGTCCGTGCCGCATGTGTCAGCGCCGCGCCTGCTTGATTTCGCTCAACGTGCGATGAGCCGACCCGAGGCTCGAGCGGGGCGGTGCGTCACCGAGACAGGATCTCGAGGCTAACCCGCATTTCTCACCAGACTTCGGCTGCAACCTTCGGATGGGCAGGCGC
>JAAZYN010000652.1 GCA_014239625.1 Myxococcales bacterium
GCGTCACATGGGAACCGAGCAGCTCCTGGACCTCTGCTCCGGGGGCTCCGGGCCCATCATCACGGTCGCCGAGCTGCTGCGTGGCTTTGGCATCGACGTGGACGCTCGACTGACCGACCTCTACCCCAACGTCTCCAAGTTCGAAGAGACCCGGCGATTATCAGGCGGACGGGTGCGCTACGTCGCCGAGCCCGTAGACGCCACGGACGTCTCGCCGGAGCTGGACGGGTTCCGCATCCTCTTCAACGCCTTTCATCACTTTCGCCCCGCGATGGCCCGCTCCATTCTGGCCGACGCCGTTCGGCAGCGGCGTGGTATCGCGGTGTTCGAGCTGCTCGCGCGGTCGCCTGCTGGCATCGCGGTCACCGCCTTGACCCCGCTGGCGCTGATGGCCAGCACTCCGTTCATTCGTCCCTTCCGATGGTCCCGGATCGCGCTCACCTATCCGTTGCCGTTGGTGCCGCTGTGCACCTTGTGGGACGGCTTCGCGTCGTCGTTGCGCATTTACTCCCCAGCCGAGCTTTGGGAGCTGGTCGATTCACTCGATGCGCCGGATTACGCGTGGGATATCCGGCGCACCTTCTATCGCGCAAGCCCGGTGCCGGTGACCACCTTGATCGGTGTCCCTCGGCAGATGTGAGCGGACGATCACGCGGCCGTGTCAGCCTGACATGCTTCATGTCTCTCCGGCTGCAAGCGGCGGTGCCGCGGCGCTGGCATGCGCGCTCTGCGGTTGGCTCAGCGTATGCCGAAACCGGCGTCACCCGCCCGGGGCAGGCTCGCTCCGTCACTACGTCGCTCCGGGGCGGCCGACGGAGTCGCCCGGCGTTTACTTTCTCATTCGCCCCCCCCGCCCCCGCTGGGGGAGCCAGCGCCGCCCTTCGGGCGCCCACTCCGCTCCTCCGTTCCTCCGCTCGCAGGCTCGCTCCGTCACTACGTCGCTCCGGGGCGGCCGACGGAGTCGCCCGGCGCGACAGGCGCGACAAACGCATCAAACGCCCGAGGCCTCGACGCCGCGTTCAACGGTTCCTCATCCGCGTTCAGGCGCCCGTCCTGTGACGCCCACAAGGCTAAGTGATCGGCATTGGGACTAAGCCGGACCAAGCCCAGTGTTCGCGTGCCTGCGGCCCGCTCTCGAGGACCCTCGACGACCGCCGTGGCACCGAGGTAGCCATCGCCGCGCGCGTGGCGGTGGCGATGGTCCGGCTGCGCCATCCAGTCCCCACGACAGGCCTCCGCGTTGCAGCCGAAGTGAGGTGACACGGGCAGGCTCAACCACCGCCGGTGGTGGGCGCTCAGCGACCTCCGCGCACGACCAGAGCGATTGGCGTATAGTGTCGCCCATGTCGAGTTCGGATCAGCCAGGCGGCAACCACAACGTGACCACCCGCCGCGGCGGAGCGCGGGTGCTACCGCGTAAGGCCGCCAACCGGTTGGAGGCGCTGACGGTGCTCTGCCATCCCGACCTCCGCCGGGTGGGAGAGGAGTCGCGCCTGGTGGCCCTGACAGCCAAAGGCGAGATCGAGCTGTCGCGGTTGACGCCGCTGTTTGTTCAACCCGGGGGCGGCGCCGCGGCCCCCTTGGAAGACCCTTGGGGCAGCCGCACGCCCGTGACCTTGTCGCGTCACGGCCAGAGCCTGCGCATCACCGCGCCCGAGACCGCCACTCGGGTCAGGATCGCAGGGGACACGGTCATCGGTGCCAGGGACATCCCCATGGACGCGCTCGACGGTGACGGAGTGATCGTCGAGCTGGGCGAACGCGTCCTGCTGTTGTTGCACCGGGTAGGGCGACCGCGAAACCCGGTCGACCGTTTCTCGATCGTCGGCGACCACGAGAAGATCGACGCGCTGCGTGACGAGATCTCGGACGTGGCAGGGCTGAATCTTCCGGTGTTGCTCCTCGGCGAGTCCGGCACGGGCAAGGAGCTGGTGGCTCAGGCGCTTCACCGAGCCAGCGGACGGCGCCGTGGCCCGTTGGTCTCCGTGAACATGGCGGCCATTCCGACCGCCACCGCCGCGGCCCAGTTGTTTGGACACGTTCGCGGCGCGTTTACCGGTGCCGTACGGGACAGTGATGGATTCTTCGGCGCGGCCGATGGCGGCACCCTCTTTCTCGATGAAATCGGCCACGCATCATTGGACGTGCAGGCCCTCCTCCTACGCGCGCTCGATGACGGGGACGTTCAACGGATAGGCTCACAAACCCCCCAGCGCCGTGATGTCCGAGTCATCGCCGCGACCGACGAGGACCTCACGAGCGCCGTCGAGCACGGGGACTTTCGGCTGCCACTCCTACATCGCCTCGGCGGGTACCGAATTTCGGTCCCGCCCCTGCGTGCGCGTGGAGCAGACATCGCGCGTCTCTTTTTACACTTCTGCGAGCAACAGTGCAGCGCGATGGGGCTCGACTGGCCCCCGGACCCGGAGGTTCCCAGGCTGTCGCCAGGGATCATGACGCGCCTCTTCGAGCACTCCTGGCCCGGTAACGTGCGAGAGCTGCGGAACGTCGCCAGGCGGGTGGCGATCACCTACCGTCGCGGATCCGAGGCGGACGTCGAGATGGCGGTTACAGAGGCGCTCGCGGCGACGTCAGGCGCCTCGGAGACGCCTGAGAGACTCCGAGACGCCTCACGGCGTGCCCCTGCGGACATTTCGGAGGCGGAGCTGCTACGTGCGTTGGAGCAGAGCGACTGGCAGCCCGCTCCGGCGGCCGTGTCGCTGGGTATCTCTCGAGGA
Source organism: Myxococcales bacterium (assembly GCA_014239625.1). Lineage (GTDB taxonomy): Bacteria > Myxococcota_A > UBA9042 > PHBI01 > JAAZYN01 > JAAZYN01. The sequence continues at coordinate 2,739 of JAAZYN010000652.1, forward strand.
TCCATCTACAAGCTCATCGCACGCTGCGACGGGGTCCGTAAGGCTGCCGACCTGGGCCGCGACGAGCTCGTGGCGGCGCGCGACGAGGTTCAGGGAGACCTGTCCGTCTTGGCCCGCACGTTGCGAGTGTCCAAGCGCGGCCTCATGATGCGACTCAAGGAGCTGGGCCTGGACTAGCCCGGATAATTCATGGCCCTTCGGCTGCAACCGGCGGATCTGCAGCGCTGAC
>JAAZYN010000653.1:0-280 GCA_014239625.1 Myxococcales bacterium
GGGGGATTTACGGCCGACATCTATGATGAGGAGATCTACTTCACGGACCTACACATCGGGCGCCTCCTCGACGGGCTGAGAGCCCGGGGCCTCCATGACGACACGGTGGTCCTCGTGACGTCGGACCACGGCGAGAACCTCCGCCGCGACGAGGATCACGGCAACCTCTACCATGGCCATGATCTGTACGACACGCTGGTCCACGTGCCGCTGATCATCCACGTGCCCGGCCCGCCCGCGAGGTCGATGAGCCCGTCGCCGCCATCGACATCGCGCCCGC
>JAAZYN010000653.1:290-2960 GCA_014239625.1 Myxococcales bacterium
CCCCTCCGGATAATCCTCGAGTTCTCTGCGCTCCCTCTCAAGTTCCGCGCCTTCGCTGTCCGACTGGGCGCTGACCGAGACATACTCGCCTGCCGCCATCGACATCGCGCCGACCGTGATGGAGCTGACGGGCATGCCACCTGCCCGGCTGAGCGGCCGCTCGTTGGTGCCGATTATCGTGGACACCAAAGACCGCGCCCCCCGCGGGCCCGTGTTCATGGCCAAATACCGTCCGCGCAACCGACAGAAGGTGGCGATGGTGCAGTGGCCGCACAAGGTCGTGTGGAACATCGGCGTCAACCGGTGGGAGCTGTACAACCTGGCACAGGATCCGGGTGAGAAGCGAAACCTGGCGCGGGCACAACGGGCGACGCTCGCCCCCCTCCGCAACACGCTCAAAGCGTGGCGCTCGCTGGTCCTCCAGCGCCGACCGAGCCGTGACTGACCCGCTCGGTCAGCCGATGACGCGGTCGCGGCCAAGCCCCCTGAACCTGCAGGACGGGCCCCGGCCCGTGCCTTCGGAGAGCCGGCGATGCGCGCCGCTGCGTCGCGCCACGGGCTCAGGGGTCCGAGGCTGGGCGCTTCGCCGCTCGCTCGGCGGCCAACTCCGCAACCTCGGCGACGAGTCGAAGGACCGCCTGGCCATGCCGAGCGACCCGTTTTTCACCCAGCCCATCGATCGCCAACAGGTCATCGCGAGTCTTCGGCTGCGCTTCCACGATGCGGCGCAGCGTCTTGTTGTCGAAGACCTGATACGGACGCCAGCCACGCTTGCGCGCCTCGCGCTTGCGCAGGCTCTCCAGCTCGGCCTGGAGGCCTCGCCGCCGGGGCGCCGCCCCCTGCCCCTTCGACCCGCTGGCGGTGCGGCGGGGGCGCACCGCCCTGTCCGGCAACCAGACGGTCGGATATTTACGCCCGCGCCGCGCCAACCGACCCTCCTCCAAGAGCCGCTCGATGGCATCCAACACCGCCCCCAGCGGGATCCCGCGGAGAGCACCGAAGTGAGGGTTGAGCGACAGCCCTTTGGCCTTGACGTCTTTGGCGCTGCTGCCACGTAAGCCCTTGGCGATGAGCTGTTTGCCGAGAGGTTTCTTCAACGCCCCGACGAAGGCCAACACGACCTCCTCCTGATCGCCGTCGACGACCACCGCAGCGTCCCTCTTCGCTCGCTCCGCCGAAACCCTGCGGCGCTCCCGTTGTTCGATTCGCGCCGTGGCCACCATCGCCGCCACGCCTTCGGGCGCCGTGCAGCTGTCACAGACACCGCACGGGACAGCGCTGTCGCGTCCGGTGAAGTGACGCGCGATGACCCGCTGGCGGCATTCCGTCGAGTAGATGTAGTTCTGCAGCGCCTTCCAACGCCCCAGGCTGGCCTCGTCATCGGTGTCCCCCCGGAGTCGAGCCTGGGTCACCGCGTCCACACTCGAATAGAGCATGGTGCACGCCGCCGGCAGACCGTCCCGTCCAGCACGACCGGCCTGTTGGTAGTACGCGGACAGGCTGCCCGGCGCGTTGGCGTGGACGACGTAGCGCACGTCCGGATGGTCGATGCCCATCCCAAACGCCGAGGTGGCGACGAGGATCGGCTTTTTATGACTCGCGAAGGCCGCGGCGGCCGACGCCCTCGCCGTGGCCGCTCGGCCCGCGTGGTAGTACACCGCTGGCAGCTTGGCGGCTCGCAGCGCCTTGTGGATGGCCTGCACCCGCTTGCGGGTGGCCGCGTAGACCACCGCCCGGCCCGCCTCGGGCTCACCGAGCCCCGCATCGTTCAACAACGCCACCACTGTCGCCGCGCGCTCGCGGTCGCTCTGCACGAGCTCCACCGAAAAACGCAGGTTGGGGCGCGCGAAGTCCCCCTGAATGATGGCCGGGTCCACCAACCCGAGGCGCTCAGCCGCCTCGCTCATGACGCGCACGGTGGCCGTGGCCGTCAACGCGATGACCGGCACATCAAACTCCCGCTTGAGCGCGTCGAGCTTCAGATAACTCGGCCTGAAGTCGTGCCCCCAGGCAGAGATGCAGTGCGCCTCGTCGACGGCGGCAGCGGCCAGCCCAATACGCGAGAGCCAGCGGCGGAAGCCATCGGACTCGAGCCTCTCCGGGCTCGCATAGATCAGCGCCGCGCCACGAGCCTGTTCGCGGCGCTCGCGCCAGCTCGAGCCGTCCTGGGCTGAGTGCATGGCCACCGCTGAGATCCCGCGCCGCCGAAGCGCTGCCACCTGGTCCTCCATCAAGGCGATGAGGGGGCTGATGACCAGGGTCGGGCCCTGGCCCGCGCGCGCCCGAAGCACCGCGGGCACCTGGTAGCACAACGACTTGCCGCCGCCGGTGGGTAACACCACCACCGCGTCGCGGCCCGCCGAGAAGGCCGCGATGGCCTCCCCCTGACCCGGTCGGAACGTCCCGTACCCAAAGACCTCGCCCAGCACCTCCAGGGCCGGGTCTGCGGCGGCCGCCCGAGAAGACGCGGACGACGTGTTGTCGCGCTCGGGCTGTGGGCCGAACAGTGAGAGTTGACGGGAAGGATGGCTCATCAGTCGGGTCATCTTCTAGTGCCCCGTGTGGGAAGTTCGCGGTCTCACTCCGCCAGCGGTTTGGTTCCCGCCGAGACGCGAGGCCGCAGGACTGGCGGGGGTCAATTCAAGGCCGAGCAACGACGGCGGGGGCCAG
>JAAZYN010000654.1 GCA_014239625.1 Myxococcales bacterium
GACCGCCGCTGGGGACGCGCCGGCAACGCCCCCTGATGCTGGGGCCGTGGCCTCATTGAAGCCGGTCCGCGGAGATGGGACCCACCCGTTCCATTATATCGACACGGTCGTCATCCTTCAGATGGAGAACCGTAGCTTCGATCACTACTTCAGCGCGCTCGCCAACGTGGAGGGGCGTAACGACATCACCGCAGCCCCCCTGGGGTGGACGAACCCAGACCTGAGCGGCTCCCCCGTGGCGGCGATGGAGCTCTCCTCGGAGTTCGTCATCCACCCCGACCCGCGCCACGGTCAAGGGGACTGCCTGGTCCAATGGAATGAGGGAGGCAACGACGGCTTCGTCACAAACTGGGAGCCCATCCTCGGCACGCAGTATGCGGACCGGCTGAGCTGGGCGATGGGGTACCACACCCGTCAGCAGCTCCCCGTCCTCTATGGCCTGGCTGACGGATTCTCCCTGTTTGACCACTGGCACTGTGCGTTGCTCGGGCCTACCTTTCCCAACCGGTTCTATTCCTTCGCCGCGACCAGCGACGGTCAGCTGACCAACGACGCGACGCTCAAGGCGCCGACGCCTTTCGAGGGCCTTGTCACGGCGGGACATACGATAGGTCTGTACCCCGACAACGTGCTGACGACCGCGATGCTCATCGAGAGCTTTCCGCACGACCACCCGAACGTCTCGTCACATGTGTTCGAAGACTTCCTGGACCACGCGGCGGCCGGGGCGCTCCCCAACATCGTGCTGCTCGAGCCCGACTTCGCGCTCAATGACGACCACCCCCCAAACGATGTGCGCTTGGGCCAGGCATTCATCGGCAGCGTTTACGAGGCGCTGCGCACCTCTCCACAATGGGACCGCTGTTTGTTCTTGGTGTTCTACGACGAACACGGTGGCTTCGCAGACCACGTCGCGCCTCCAAACGCCAAGGGGGAGCCGCTCGCTGGACTAAACCCTGGGGGAAATTTCACCCAACTGGGCTTCCGCGTCCCTGGCCTCGCGGTGGGCCCGCTGGTCGCGCGCGGCGGGGTGGTGCACGAAACGGTGGAGCATTCCTCGGTCCCGAGGCTGCTGCGCGACATATTTGCACCTCAGACGCCGTATGTGAACGCGCGGGCAGAGCTCGCAGGCGATCTAGGCGCCTGCCTGGACCTGGAGCTGACCCTCGACTCAAACCGCCCGACCGCGCCGGTTCTGGCGCCCGTTGACATCCCTATGAGCAAAGTGCGGCAAGCCCTGCAGGCTCCCTTCGGCCAACCCGAATGGGCCCGGTTGGCGCTGCAGCGCTGGGGTGCGCGACCGCACGCCGGCGACGCCCTCCGCCGCAAGGCCGACCGCTGGCTGGCGCGCCTCGAACAGATGCGGGTCGCGCGCGTGACGGACCGCTGAACGGGCGCGCTCGGAGGCACCGCCCCTCCTCGCTCGGGTGTCTCATGGCCCTCTGGCTGAACCGACCGATCGGCAGCGCCGATAAGCGCGCCGTCCTTCGGCCGGCGCGGCGGGCGTCGAGTGCGGCGTGACCAGCCTCCGATCCGCGCGACGCCCACCCGCAGTGCGCCCGCTCGGCTTCACTCGAAGCGGCATGAACGATGCCGGCGGTATCCTGGAGCCGGAGGAGGTTGACCTCCTCGGCGGCGTGTTCGTCCAGCTCCGCGATGCGCGGACTCGAATGGCCGCCAGCAGCCCTTGTCCCTCGAGCCTGGCGCCAGAACGGAGCGCTCACGGGGGGATCGGTTGCCAGCCAACGCACCGAGCGGCATGCTGAGCGCGTGACGCGCATTGAGGTCAGCCACTCCATCCTCCTGCCCGACCCCGTCCGCGTCGAACGCGCCCTGCGGGCTCCAGAGCTGGGACCCAAACTCCTGTTCTTCAGCGGCGGCAGCGCCCTCAAACAGCTCTCGCGGGCGCTGAAGATGTATACCCACAACTCGATCCACCTCATCACGCCCTTTGACAGCGGCGGGAGCTCGGCGACTCTGCGAGAGGCGTTCGGGATTCTGTCCATCGGTGATCTCCGGAACCGCTTGATGGCGCTGGCAGACGAGACTCAGGCCGGCAACCCCGAGATCTATCGGTTGTTCGATTACCGTTTCCCCGGCGATAGCAGGCAGACAGAGCTCATCGCGCAGCTCGACGCGATGGTCACCGGAGAGCATCCGTATGTGTCTGAGATCAGACGCCCACTGCGACGTCTGGTGAGGACTCACCTGCGGTTGTTTGCCGAAGAGATGCCCCCCGACTTCGACCTGCGGGGAGCCAGCATCGGCAACCTCATCCTAGCCGGAGGTCTGCTCAACAACGAAGGAGACATCGCGTCGGTCATCTTCCTGTTCTCGCGGCTTGTCGAGGTGCGCGGAGTGGTGCGCCCCACAGCCAACGTGAACCTTCACCTGCGTACCCAACTCGACGACGACACGGTGCTGGTGGGACAGCATTTGCTGGCAGGCAAGGAGTCCGATCCCATCACTGCGCCGGTGGCCACCCTGACCCTTGTCGCGAGCCTTAATGACCCCGCTCCCGCTGTGGCCAGCATCGACGACGACGTCCACCAGCTGATCCGACAAGCAGATCTCATCTGCTATCCCATGGGCAGCTTCTACTCGAGCGTCATGGCCAGCCTCTTGCCGGACGGAGTTGGGCGCGCAGTCGCTGCTCGGGATTGCCCCAAAGTGTTTGTCGCGAACACCGGACAGGATCCGGAACAGCTCGGCATGAGCCTGGCCGATGCGGTGTCTCAGCTGCTCGACTCCCTGCGGAGGGATTGCGGCCCCGGCACGCCCACAAGCGACCTGTTACGGTTCGTCGTGCTGGACATCGAGGACGCGCACTACGACCTCGAAATCGATCTTCAAGCCACCGAAAATCTGGGCGTTCGAATCGTCCGGTTACCTCTGGTAACGCCATACAGCTCGCCGCACATCGACGCTGATCGCCTGGCCGAAGTC
>JAAZYN010000655.1 GCA_014239625.1 Myxococcales bacterium
AGTCGATGGAGCAGGCGAAGGGCAAGCCGACCTTCGTCTTCTTCGAGGGCCCCCCCACCGCCAACGGCACGCCACACAATGGGCACGTGCTGACCCGCGTGATCAAGGACGTGTTCCCGCGCTACCGGACGATGCGCGGCTATTATGTCCCGCGCAAGGCGGGCTGGGACACCCACGGGCTGCCGGTGGAGGTGGAGGTCGAGAAAGAGCTCGGCATTCACGGCAAGGAGGCCATCGAGGAGTATGGCATCGAGGCCTTCACCAAGAAGTGCATCGACAGCGTGTTCCGCTATACGGATGTGTGGGAGGACCTGACCGATCGGATCGGCTTCTGGGTCGACCTCGAAGAGGCCTACGTCACGTTCCACAAGAGCTACGTTCAGAGCGTGTGGTGGGCGCTGAGCGAGCTGTTCAAAAAGGGCCTGCTCTACCAGGGCCACAAGATCATCTGGTGGTGGCCCCAGGGGGGCACCGCGCTGTCGTCGGCCGAGGTCGGGCTGGGCTACAAGACCGTCGACGATCCGTCGGTGACCGTAAAGTTTGCCGTCGAGGGGCGAGAGAACACCTTCTTCCTCGGGTGGACGACGACGCCGTGGACCCTTCCGTCCAACTGTGCTCTCAGCGTACGAGGCGACCTCGACTACGTCTACGCCAAGCAGGGTGACGAGACCTTCATCGTAGCCGCGGCGTGCGCCGACGGCGTGCTGGGTGAGGGGGAGTATGAGGTCCTCGAGACGGTCACCGGCGAGGACCTGAAGGGGGCCAGGTACAGCGGGGTCTTCGACTACGCGACCCCGGACAGCGGTCGGTTCCACGAGGTCATCACCGCAGACTTCGTGGAGGCAGCAGCTACGGGCGTGGTGCACACCGCGCCGGCCTTCGGCGAGGACGACTACAAGGCCGCGGCGGCCCAGGGCATCGGCATCCTCCAGCTGGTGGGGCCGGATGGGAAGTTCGTGGAGGCCGTGACGGACTTCGCGGGTCGTTTCTGCAAGGACGCGGATCGAGACATCATCCGGAACCTGCAGTCGCGCGGGCTGCTCTACAAAGAGGAGGTCTACCGCCACGACTATCCCTTCTGTTGGCGCGCCGACAGCGACCCCTTGATCCAGTATGCGCGCCCCGGCTGGTTCATCCGCACCACCGAGGTCATCGACCGAGCCATCGCCAACAACCAACAGATCACCTGGCACCCCGACCACATCAAAGACGGCCGCTTCGGCGACTTCCTCGACAACAACGTGGACTGGGCGCTGTCCCGGGAGCGTTTCTGGGGGACACCGCTCAACATCTGGATATGCAGCAACGACGACTGCGACCACCGCACGGCGCCGGCGAGCGTGGCCGAGATCGAGGCCCTCAACCCGGACGCCTTCGCGGCCTTCGCGGCGGCGCGGGAGGCGGACCCGAGCCTGAGCGAGCACCTCGCCGTCCACAAACCCTGGGTGGACAACGTCACCTTCCCGTGCGGTGATTGCGGGGCGACGATGCGGCGGGTCCCGGAGGTCATCGACTGCTGGTTCGACTCGGGCTGCATGCCCTTCGCTCAGTGGGGTTACCCGCACGCTGGCAAGGACATGTTCGAGCTCGCCTGGCCGGCGGACTTCATCAGTGAAGGGATCGATCAGACGCGTGGCTGGTTCTATAGCCTGCTGATGGTCTCCACCTTGCTCTTCGACCGTCAGGACGGGGTGGGCCGGCCCCACCCCTACAAGAACTGCATCGTCTTGGGGCACGTGGCGGACAAGACGGGAAAGAAAGAGTCCAAGAGCAAGGGCAACTATACGCCACCGGACACGATCCTGGACTCCGACGGCGCCGACGCCATGCGCTGGTACTTCTACGCCGCCAACCCGCCCCACTCCAGCACACGTTACAGCCAAGAGGCGGTGCGTCAGGGGCAGCAGGAGTTCCTGGTCAAGCTGCGCAACGTCTACGCGTTCTTCATCATCTACGGCAACATCGACGGCTTCGACCCACGCACCGCCCCTCGCCGCGAGCCTCAGGCCCGCAGCGTGCTGGACCGCTGGATGCTTGGTGAGCTGGCGCTCACGGTGCGCGATGTGACCGAGAACATGGACGGCTACCGAGTCTACGAGTCGGCGCAGCGAATCATCCGCCTCACCGACGCCCTGTCGAACTGGTACGTCCGCCGTAGCCGGTCGCGCTTCTGGGCGAGCGAAAAGAACGCTGACAAGTGGGACGCGTACCACACGCTCTACGAGGTCCTGACCACGTTGACCACGCTGGCGGCGCCGTTCGTCCCGTTCATCACCGAAGACCTGTACCGGAACCTGGTGATCGAGGTGACCACCGACGCGCCGGAGAGCGTCCACCTGTGCGCGTGGCCCGAGGTCGACGAGGCGCTGGTCGACGAGGCGCTGTCGGTCGACATGCAGGCCGTGCGGGACATCGTCAGCCTCGGCCTGTCGACCCGGGGGATGCACAAGATCAAGGTGCGCCAACCGCTCGCGGAGGCGGAGATCATCTTGGGGAAGGCGTCACTGACCGAGCGGCTCGAGCCCTATCGGGCGCTGATCGCCGAAGAGCTCAACGTAAAAGCGGTGACCTTCACTCAGGACGCGGGCGATCTGGTGACCTTCAAGGTGAAGCCGAACTACCGGGCCCTGGGGCCCATCTTCGGCAAACGTATGCCGCTGGTGCGCCGAGCCCTCGACGCGGCCTCGGCGGAGGACGTTCGAGCTGCGCTGGCGGCGTCGGGTAGCTACCCGCTGACGCTTGACGATGGGCAGCAGGTGGAGCTGAACAACGAGCAGGTCGCGGTGACCTGTGACGCGCGGGAGGGCTTCGCTGCGACCGGTGGGGGCGTCGGCGTGGTGGTGCTCAACACGACCTTGAGCGACGCGCTGACCGCCGAGGGCCAAGCCCGCGACGCTATCAGCGTGATCCAGAAGCTGCGCAAGGACGCCAAGCTCGACTTCGTG
>JAAZYN010000656.1 GCA_014239625.1 Myxococcales bacterium
CGCGACGGCGCCCTACTGACCCGGGCGAGGGGTCCTGATGGCGCGGGCGCGCCGGAAAACAATCAGCATCAGCATGACGAGCACCAGCATCGGGGCCCCAGACGTGGACGTGGCCGGAGCCTCGGCATAGCCATCCTCGTCCGGGCCGTCCGACGCGAAGCTCAGGAGCAGGTCGTCGATATGCTCGCGTCTGGGTCGCAGGAACGTGCGCGTGAGGTAAAACGAGTCGTCACTGACCACGGCCGCGAGCGACGGCGGAAGCTCGAGCGCGCGGATGTCACCGGCGAACTCCGTCACCACCAGCTTGCCGCCGCTGGCCTCGGTCAGCTGGTCGAGGGCCGTAGCGTAGGTCGGGTCCCCGTCGGTGTGATGGTTGTCGCGGACTCGGCTGGCCAGGTGATCGAGGGCGACGCTGGCGAAGTTGGCGACCCGGTAGCGGCGGTCGGAGAGCTGGTACACCAGGATCGGGATGACCTCACCACCCGACAGGCGCCCGATACCGGCCGGATAGACGAGCTGCGATGTGGGGGGTCTGGCGATCGTCATGACCAGGGGCTCGAGCGCGCTCACGTCGGCATGAATGGGATCGTCGAGCTTGGCGGCGACGAACAGCATGCCGTCGTCCACGTAGCGGGTGATCTCATCCTCCCAGGACGTCGGGACGGCGAAGCCTTGCTCGGTGAGGTGATCGATCACGCCCGTCGCCGTCGGCGCGACGACGATCTCGTACTGGTAGCTGCCGACAGTGCCACCCTGCGAGAACACCGCCCCCCCGCTGACGTCGTTCGCGGACGCTCCGGCCGGATCAGCAGCGCCGTCGCAGCCGTCACCGTCCCGCACCGCCGGGGGTTGGAGCTCGACGACGGGGGTGGTCATCCGCTCCAGGTCATCGAACACGTCAGGGTCGCCGCCCGACAGCTCCGGGAGCCCGGATACGGGGAGGAGCCAGATCGCCTCTGACGCATTGCCGACCACCTCGAGTTGGACGTGCACGTCCACCGTCGCCTGCCTCCAGATGACGAGCGCGCGTTGGCCATCGATCACCGCGTCAGCCGTGTCGGCCTGCAGCAAGGCGCCACATGGGCGTGCAGGAGAGGTCAGGATCATCATCACCGCGGCGAAAATAACACCCGCCAAGACGCCGCGAGGCGATGGACACCAGGTCAACGGCACAGGTCTTCCTTTCGATTGTCGCTCAAGTCCGTACACTCCGCGTGATGGATCATTCGCTCCAGCCCAGGGTCACCATCCACAGCAGCCGTCGCTGCGGGTTTTGCCGCGCCGCCAAGAGCCTGCTGGATCGTGAAGGCATCCCGTACGAAGAGATCGACGTCACCAACGATCCGGCTGGCCGCGACGCCATCGTGAGGACAAGCGGCTGGCCTACCGTACCTGTGATCTACATCGATGAGGAGCTGCTCGGAGGCTTCTCCGAGCTGCGCGCCCTGAAGCGCGGCGGAGGCTTGGGCAAGCTCAAGGACAACTAACTGACCCCGGATCGAGGGCAGTCGCGCGCCGCACTCCGCGCTACTCGCCACCGGGGCGCGGCGGAGTTGTGGGACGCGCGGACGCGGTGGGACGAGCGGGCGCCGCCACCTTTTTCTTCCGCAGGACCGAGCGGCCCTTCAGCTGGTCCAATAGCGTCCCACTCGCCTTCGGCTTCAACAGGGTCTTGGAGGCCCCAGCCGCCTTTGGCTGGGGCTTCTTCTCCTGGACCTTGGGGGCCGCCGCGCTGTCGTCCGCGTCCGCCGTGGGGGGGGCCGCGCTTGGTGCGGGCGGCTCGTCGGCGACGGCGGTCTCCACCGGCTCTTGCTCCACCGGCGGCTCCGCGGGCGCGGCGTCGGCGCTGTTTGCGACGGACGGTGCGTCGATGATGGCGTCGGGGACCTCGTCTTCGCTCACCTCGCCCACGCTCGTCAGGTCGATGGGGTTGTCACGGTTGAGCAGCTCGACGCTCTCGGTGACCTCCGTTTCTCCCCGCAGCTCGGCGCGCTTCTTGCGCTTGTTCGCCTGCTCGAAGGGCGGCGGCTCCCCGTGCGTGAGGACGTAGATCTCGTCGCTGGCCAGGTCCAGCTGTAGCTGTGTGATGATGTAGGCTCGACGATTGTGCTCGCTGCGGCGACGCAGGGCCCGCAGCTCGGACTCGCGAGCGACCAGCGACTGCTTGTAGCGCTTGACCCTCGCCTCCATCTTTTTGACTGCCTCAGCGGCGTGCTCGACCTCGCGCTCCATCGCAGACTGCGACCTCCTCGGTGGCTCGGCCTCTTCGCTCCGAGCCACGGCCTGGGTGGCTGCCGGAGCGGTCGGGGCGGTCTGCGCTTTGGCCGCTTTCGGTGCCTCTGGGAGCTCCGCGGCCCTGGCCAGCTTTTGCCGCATCTCCTCTCGATCGATGCGGACACGGTCCAGGTCCCGGCTCAGCTTCTTGACCTTGTCTTCCGCGACGCCCAGATTTGATCTCAGGTGCTGCAGCTCGGTCTGCTGCTGTTCGACCCGGGACTGCTTGCTCTTGGCTTTGGCCTTCTTCTTGGACTGGTGGCCTGTCTGCTTGGACAACTTGCGGTTCTGGGTGTCCAGCTGTTGCTGAAGCTTGTTGTTGCTGCGCTCCAGCTTAGTCACCTCTTCACTCTGCTTGGTCGCTGAGGTGATGAGCTCTGCCCTCTGAAACCAAAGGAATGCCGTCAGGAGAAGGCATACCCCGGTCACAACCGGCCAAACGATCGTCATGTCCATGGTGGGTACCGTCGCCGGGTGCAGATTCGATAGCGCCGCAGGTGCCCGGTCAGCCTGCATTGCGAAAAATATGAGGGCGCGCAACCTACCAAAAGTGCATCCATAGGCAAGCGCCTTTACACTGCTATCGTGCATTCTGAGCCCATCCCCCTGACCTCGCTTGTCGCGCCCGCGGAGCCGCCGGTGGAGCAAGAGCCGGTGGAGACCGCCGT
>JAAZYN010000657.1:0-240 GCA_014239625.1 Myxococcales bacterium
GCGCCCAGACTGTCCGGCGCCCAGTTCATCCTCAACAATGATCCGAAGCGCACCTTCGTGGGCGTCACCGTCGACTTCGACGTCAAGCTCTACATCCCGGGCGACGACAAACCGCTATCCATCGCCTTCAGCGTCTCGCCGCCAAAGACGATGAGCACCAGCGACACCTCCGACAGCGGCATCTACGGCACCATCGTCGGACACGCCTTCATGCGGCTGCAGCGGCCGCTGAAAAGAGCC
>JAAZYN010000657.1:250-2936 GCA_014239625.1 Myxococcales bacterium
GTTCGCCGAGAGCTCCAAACGCCCCTGACCGCTGCGCCGACCCGAGGCGACCCGTGGGCCACCGGTGCCACTCACGATTCGTGGTCGGCGGGTGGGCACCGACGGGAGGCGGGCAGCACCGCGCGCCGCCTGCGCCGACCCAGCCGCTGCGGCGTCGCACGCGCCAGCGCTGCGGCTCTGCCGATCGCAGCGAAGGACCACGAGCTGTTCGGGCCTGACCGTCTGGGTCAGCTGCGGGTGAACTCGGCGACGGCCTCCACCGGAGCCTGCGTCTCGAAGACCCGCGACAGATGAACCTTCACGCGGCCATCCTCCAGCTCCGCGACCGCCAGGTCATGGAGCCATTTCGCGAGGCGCTCGGCGGTCGGAGCAAACGGAAACACCGCCACCTTGATCCCGCCGGGCCTCTCAAGACGCGCGCCGCCGAGATCAAACCCGGCGTCCTCCGGGTCGACCACCTCGGCCGCACGCTCCGAGCCGTGTACCCGAGCGCGACTAGCCACCAGCGTCGTCCCAACGGCCGCCAGCTCAGCTGCGACCTCGTCGAAGCTGTCCCGCCCCATCGCGAGAGAGTGATCCAGCAGCGCATGGCACGGCTTGAGGACCCGATTTTTGAGCAGCTTGAAGTCGACAACGAACCCCTCGGGGTCCAAGGTCTCGGCTTTCAGCTGGACCTCGAACTTCCAAGTGTGGCCGTGCATATTGATGCACTGCCCCCGGTGACCACGGACGTGGTGGCTGAAGTCGATGTCGATGCTCTTTCGGATGTGATAGGTCATGTCGCTCGGCTGGGGCCTATAACATGGTGTTTGGAACGGGGAGCAGCAAAAATGGAGCCCGCAACAGATGGTTCGGCTTAGCAAGATATATACGCGCACAGGCGACGGTGGACAGACCCGACTCGTAGGCGGCCAACAGGTCCCCAAGAACAGCCCGCGCATCCATGCTTACGGCACCGTCGACGAGTTCAACGCGGTCATGGGCCTGGTGCGCACCGCCGTGGAGACGTCGGACACGCTGTCGGCGGAGGATCGCGCGGCCCTCGAGGCGTGGATCCACGATGTCCAGCAGAGCCTGTTCAATCTCGGCAGCGATCTGGCCACACGGATCGAGGACCGCTGGGAGAACATGCCCCTGGCGAGTGCGTCAGATGTCTCCGATCTGGAGGCATCGATCGACGAATGGAACGCCGACCTAAAGAGCCTCAACAGCTTTGTCCTGCCCGGCGGCGGCTGGATCAACGCGCACCTGCATCACGCTCGCACGGTGTGCCGCAGGGCGGAGCTACAGGTGTTGATGCTGGCGGAGAGCGAAACCGTAGGCAGTTTCGTCGTGCCCTACCTGAACCGTTTGAGCGACGCCCTCTTCGTCCTCTCGCGCTGGGTCGCCAAACGAAGCGGGGAGCGCGAGATCTTGTGGAAGATAGGGGATCGATGAACGCCTCCAACCACCAGGCGGCTCAGGCGAAGCTGGCCCAGGGCGTAGCGGTCGCCCTGTTGGCCGCCGTGGGAGCGGCTCTGTTGCTGGCGTACCTTGTACACAGGCTGCATGGGGGGCCGTACATACCGATCGTCATCCCCGCTCTCTGTGGCGCCGCCTTGGGTGGACTCATCGCGATCGTCAAGGCGCGGTTTCGCGTGACCGAGGCCAGGGTTGGTGGGCTGGTGTGCGCCCTGGCTGCGTTCGTCTTTACGCTGGGGTTCCAAGCCCTCGTCTACCTCCGAAGCCTTGACGTCATGGGCAGCGACCCGCAGGCGGCCGCCACGCTCATCGCAGAGGCCGGTGGCGGCGGCGGCTGGTGGGGGTTTCTGACCTGGACGAGCACTACCGACATCGGGGCTGAGCTCTCCCCCCTCGGGCTCGTCGGTCGCATGAAGATCGGCCCCGCCATGACGTTGGCGATCATCGCCGTCGAGCTGCTCGTCGTCGTCGGGGTGGCGTTCCGATTCGAGCGCCGCAAGACGAGGCAACTGAACCTCCCGGCCACACCTGCGGGGAGTCCGCCCACACGGGAACGTATCGCCGAGGGGATCCACCCCGAGGCCCTGCTAGCGGCGCTCCAGGCGGTTGACAGCGGAGACTTCGAGGCTGCAGCTCAGGCCCTGGGTCGTTCCGATGGCGGCCCCCACCAGGTCTACCTGACCTGGCTCCCGCACTCCTCGGAGCCTTGGACCCTCGAGGTCACGGAGGCCGCAGAAGACGGCTCGGAGACCTGCAGAGCCACGCGCCAGGTGAGCAGCTGGGACGGGCAGACCCTCCTCGACGAGCGACGCCTGGCGCAGAGCGCGTGAGGGCGCACTGGGTGATCGCCGGCCTCGCGTCACTCTTCGGGGCCTGCGCCGCGACCCAACCGCCGCCCACGGCGGCCGAACCGGAGGTCCACGCGCCGCCACCCGAGGCAGACACGGTGGCCCCGGGGGACGTCACCCAGGGCGCGAACGACGCGAGCTCGGCGGGACCCGAAGCGGCCCCTGTCGGCCTGCCGGAGGCCCTGCCCATCACCGCCGAACATCGCGCTCGATGTGCCCGGGTCTGCTCCCGCCTCTGGCGAATCACCGCTGGACGAGGGGGGCGGAAGGCGTGGACCGTTCGGTGCGCGGAGGCGTGCTCCGAGCACGCCTCCGCGGCCCAGCTCGCGTGCTTCGAGCGAGTGCAGGGAGCCGACCAACTCGTCGCATGTGAGGCG
>JAAZYN010000658.1 GCA_014239625.1 Myxococcales bacterium
CCATCAGGTCCCGCTCGCCCTGCCAGATAGCGTGGCCGCAGTGCCCTTCGAAAGCCTCCGCGTCAATGTCTCCGGGCGCCTTGGGGGCCGGCCTCCCGGTTGCCACGCACACCTTGCCATAGGCCTTCCCCATCGCGGTGGCGTACCAGTAGCTGGACTCGTGCGCCTTGGCCAATGCCTCCAGCGCCGCCTTGGCGAAGAGCACCTGCAACAGCAGGACGGTGCCTGCGCTGGCAGCTGAGGTCACCACGGCGTTGAGGACTCCGGCGCCTCCCTTGCCCAGGGTGATGAGCCAGGTTGGCGGATTGGGGATCCCGAGGCCCCCCTCGAGCCCCTTCTCGTCGTCGATGACGGCGCCGAAGCCCACGTCGTGGTCCTCTCCGGTGTCGTCGTCGGTCTCGGGTGCGGGCGCGTCGTCTTCGCTGGCGCGCTCCTCCTCCGGTTGGATGCTCACCCGCAGGTCGACGCGCCGATGCAGCGACCAGGTCTGCTCGTCGGCGTCGGGCGCGCCGGTCTCGCCGATGCTGACCGACACCTCGTCGAGGTGCGCCCCGCCCTCGGCGCCGACACTCCGAGCGGCGTGCATCTGGCTCACGACCTCGTACGCGCGAAGGTCGGAAAGCTGCTGGTTGGCCTGCTCCCTGCCCTCGGGCGAGGACGACCCCTCGATGCGGAACACGTGACGCCACCAGCGCGCGTCGGTCGGCGGCCCGTAGTGCCTCTCCAGGCGTCCGATGAGCGCGTCGATGGCGATGACGTGGTCGCTCTTGAGCTGCGCCGACCCCTGGTCGAACGCATACAGACGCAGGTTGTTGGCGCTCATCTGGTGGACCCCCCCCTGACGGGGCACTTTTGTCGGGTCGTATGGCTTGCGCATGTCGACCTGCTCGCCGTGGGTCGCCGTGATGGCCTTGTCCTCCCGCTGAACTGCGGCGGAGCTGCCGCCGACCGTGCCTGCCGGAGCCATCTGGTCGAGCAACGCTTCGGCAGAGCGACCCGCCACGACGGCGTCCGCCACGGCGTCGGCGTGGCGCTCGTACCGGTCGCCGGACTGCCCCACTCCACCCTTGAGGGACACGCCGGCACGCTGTTGGACCACGTGTGCCGCCTCGTGCGCGGCGGTGTGTAGGGAGGGGGCCTCGCCAAACGCCACCTGGCCGTCGGTCGCGTAGGCCAACGCGCCCAGCGTGTCGCACGCCTCGGCAGCGGACCCACCGATCGTGGCCCGGACGTCGCTCACATCGTGTCCGCCGAAGGCACGCTGAATTCGATCTCTGTGCGGCAGCGCCGCCCCCGATCCCTGGATCCCAGCGCGGGCGACCACGTGCGCGTCGCCCGACGCCACGCGCCGGGCGACGGCTTGACGGAACTGGACGAGGGCGCCGTCGAGGGCGGCCGCTTGGGCTTCGGTCGCTCGAAAGACCAGGGAGCTGTTGCTCCAGCTCCGGTCCTCCGGCGCAGCGCGCTCCGGGGTGGTCTCGGCGGCGCGTTCCGGCGGCGCGGCGACGGTCTCATGGCGCGTGGCTTGGCTCTGCATGTAGGGACCTCCTGTAAGGCGTTGCGAACTCGCTACCACTCCACAGCAAGCCGCGTGCCGCCCTGCGCTCTAGTGTTTTCAAGATGTTGCGGGTTCAGCCGGCGCGCGCGCGCGCTCGAAGAGATGTGCTCGCGCGACGCTGTGGGACTGGCAGCACACACAGGCTCCGGCGAACTCGTCCACAGCGCGCCTTCATCGCGCCCCGACGTGGGCCTCGTCGCGTGCCTCTACCGGCGCCGGTTGTCTTCCTGGCGACAGTGATGGGCGGCGCGCGCGCATCGCCACCGACGAGGCCCCGTCCAGCTCCGGGCGAGCGCTTTGGCGCTGACGTCGGTGCCGACCCGAGAGACCTACGGCTGCGCGTATAGGAAGCTGGGCCGGCGCCAGCGTGACCGGGATGCCTGCCCTTGCGCCGGTCGGGTATGCGCGTCGTCGTCCGCAGGAGACCGACCTCTACCGCCTCATCGCGCCTCATCGGAATGATTTTTTGGAGCAGGCGGAGGCGGCGGGGGGCCTGCAACGCTTTGTGACCGAGGGTCTCGAGGGCTATCTGCGTTGTGGAATCTTGGCCCATGGGTTTGCCCGCGTCTGGTGTCCTCAGTGCCGTGACGACATGGTGGTCGCGTGGTCCTGCAAACGACGCGGGGTCTGACCTTCACCAGACCGCTGAGTGGCTTCATTCAGATCGACCCGGAGCATCGCATCCTCCTGCCTCGACGTTCGCCCCAGACCGTCGTCCTGCCCGATCTCCGCGTCGTCGGAGCCAAGCTGAACGAGGGCTCCCTCGGCGTCGCTTCCGACAAGTTCGTCACGATCACGGCGCGCACCAGCGCAGGCCTCGACGCGCGCAAAGAAGAAGACCTGCCAAAGGCCGTGCGCTTGCGGACGAGCCGACCCATCGACTTCGGATTCGCCTACAGCCACGTCCCCTGGAGACTGGAGCTGGAGATCACTTCCCGCTGACTCGGCAGGCGCCGCCAGCGAAGCATTCGCCTCGTCCTCGAGCACGTGCACTCCGCGGTCGCGGCCCGGCCCCCGGTGTGATAGCTGCGGGCGTCGACGCCCCGCAGTGACCCGCGAGTCGACTCCCATTTCGTTCCAAGGACCCATGTCCATCGTTCGGCTCAAAGACCTTCACATCGGCTACGGCCACCGGCCGCTCCTCCGCGAGGTCTTCCTCCGCGTGGCCGCGGGCGAACGCGTCGCCCTCATCGGTGCCAACGGCTCGGGCAAGAGTTCGCTGCTCAAGCTCATCGTCTCTCGCGCCATCGATGTGGGTCAGGGTACCCAATCGACTCGTCTCGACGGGCCGGGCGGCCTGCCCGACGTCAGCGGCGAGCTCGAGCTCGATGCGGGCATCAAAGTCGGCTACTTCTCGCAGTTTTCGCAGCTCGACGA
>JAAZYN010000659.1 GCA_014239625.1 Myxococcales bacterium
GTCAGCGCTGCGGATCCGCCGGTTGCAGCCGAAGGGCCATGAATGTTCCGGGTTAGCAGGCGCGGGGAAAGATGAAATTGACAACCCCGCAGACCCCGGCTTAGAAGCCATTCATGTCCGACGTCTTGATTCCGAGCCAGGGGCCTACACGCGGCCGGGCCGCACACACCCGTGCGACGCCCGACGGCACCACCCATCTGGCGGCCAATGTGCTGTACTGGGAACGCGGGCGACTCCGGCAGGCGCTGCCGCTGGTGGTCAGCCGATGCATGGCCTTCTCCGCGATGACGCGCTTCGACGACGACCTGATCGCGGCGGTGCGCGAGTTCTACGGTCTGGAGCTGGACGTGGCCACCGCTGAGGCGGAGATTTTGGAGGACGAGGACGAGCGGGTCCGCTTCTTCCCTTGGTTTCTGTGGGATTGGCGCGCGGACAGCGGGCTGCCCACCGTGGCAGAGCGCTTCCTGGCCGAGGCCGACCACGACCGGTACGAAGCTCGCCTCCTCGAGGCGCTATGCGGCTCGTACGTTGGCTTCTTCGAGGCGCTCGAAGATGCCGGGCCCCGCGGGGTGGTCCTCCGCGATATGCTCACCGGTGAGGACATCCATGTCGCCGACGAGGGGTTGGCCGGTGACCTGTTCGCTCGCAACGTGCTGCAGGCGCGACTTTTGAGGGTCCCCACGGACAGCGGGAGCACCACCGTCCTGGTCGACGCCGTCTATGCGTGCCTGCCCAGCCAGGCACGAGCCGCCATCGCCGTGGAGTTGGCGACCATGACCGGCGACGACGAGACGAAGAAGAGCGGGCGTGACCGCGGCCACGGCGGCGAGCTCATCGATCGTGTGGACCGCATAAAGTCCTTTACGCCCGAGCTGTTGCACTTCGGCGACCAGCTGATGGAGAACCTGGCCCGGCCCCCGGAGGCGCATAACGGCGAGGGTGACGCCCTGATCCTGTGCATCACCTCGATACCCGCGGCCGCCTTGGGTGGCGAGCTCGACACCGGCCCGATCGCGCGCTCCGAGCGATTCGTGCGCCTCCACGTCGAAGGCCGCCAGCTCTACGTGTTCATGGTCGGGGCCGAGACTCGGGGCTGGCTCGAGGTGAGGGGGAGCGGTCTGATCCTTGGCGCCAACTCGTCGTCTCGTCTCGACGCCCTCGAAGCGGCCCTGGGAGAGGTCATCGAGCGTCCGATCGCTCGACGGATGCGGGTCATGGAGGACTTCCACACCGCGGTTCAGCGTTGGGCCGAAGAGGGTGGAGGCAGCCGCTGGCTGCGCGCGGACAGAGAGGTCCGCGAAGCCACCGTGGCCTGGCTGCACACCTGGGCCCGCCACTGGCTGGACATGCCGTCCGCCGCGCTGGCCGACAAGACGCCACGGGAAGCCGTCCGCGACTCCGCGGGCCGAGCTCGCGTCGAAGCGATGCTCGAGCGGTTCGAGGAGCTCACGCGCGGGCATCTGGCCACGGGTCTTGGGGCCGAAGCCCCGCGCCTGGAGACGCTACGGGCACAGCTGGGGCTCAGCACCGCCGAGTAGACCGGGCACGCGGGCGGATCCGGCGCGCGCCGAGCCGCTCGAAATGCAGCGCTCACCGGCCCGCCACCCAGCGGTCCGCGCGCCGACCTTCCAGCGGCGCCGCCGCGACGATGACGTGCACACGCGATCGGCGTGCGAGCGCAGACCGCTCGCCAGCTCATCCGAATCAGTGAGCCTCGGCCCAGCTGCGGCCCACCCCCACGTCGACCTTGAGCGGGACGATCAGGTCGACGATGTGCTCCATGACCTCACGGACGATGCCGCAGACCACAGGGACCTCTCCCGCCGGCGCCTCGAACACCAGCTCATCGTGGATCTGCAGCAGCATCCTGGTCTCGAGACGGCGCGCTTGGAGCCGCTTGGGGATCTCCAGCATCGCCAACTTGCAGATGTCGGCCGCGGAGCCCTGGATGGGAGTGTTCGCCGCGATCCGCTCGCCTTGGGTGCGGGTCATCATGGCGTTGGAGGACAGCTCCGAGATATAGCGCCGCCGCCCCAACAACGTCGTCACGAAGCCCTCCCGGTGAGCTGCGGCGACCGTCGCGTCGGCCCACGCCTTGACACCCGCGTACGCCTCGAGATAGCGCGCGATGTACCGCTTGGCCTGCCCACGAGGGACCCCCAACATCTGGCTCAGAGCGGTGGCGCCCTGGCCATAGATGATCGCGAAGTTGACCGTCTTGCCGATCTTGCGTTGGGCGTCGCTCACCGCGTCGGGGCTCACACCGAAGAGCTGCCCGGCGGTTCGCCGGTGGACATCGAGATCGCGCACGAAGGAATCCACGAGCAGCGGATCTGCGGACATGTGCGCCAGGATGCGCAGCTCGATTTGCGACCAATCCGCGCTGATGATCATGCTGCCAGGCTCCGCCACGAACGCCTGCCGGATGCGCACACCCTCAGGAGTATTGACGGGCGTGCGCTGCAGATCGGGGTCGACGGAGATCAAGCGGCCCGTCGCCCCGGCCGTCTGCTGGAAGGTCGCATGAACTCGCCCCGTCACGGGGTCCACCGACCGGGTCAGCACGTCGGTGTACGTGTTGATGAGCTTCGCGAGCTTTCGATAGCGGAGGATCTCCCCGGCGATCTCCGCGTCGTGCCCCTCCGCCAAGCGCTCCAACACCTCCTGGTTGGTGGAGTAACCCGTCTTGGTGCGCTTGATCACCGGCAAGCCCAGCTCGTCGAACAGCACCGTCGCCAGCTGTTTGGTGGAGTTGATGTTGAAGCGCCTGGGCTCGCCTCCCTGCCCGGCCAGCTCCCACACCACGCGTTGATGACCTTCGAGGCGTTCGCGGAACTCCGCACCGAGCGCGTCAAGATCCCTCGCATCGACCCGTATACCGGCCACCTCCATGCGCCCCAGCACCACCGACAGGGGGATGTCGCGCTACATGAG
>JAAZYN010000065.1 GCA_014239625.1 Myxococcales bacterium
CGGGATCGGCCATAAATCCTTGCGTCGTGGCGATTTCGAGCGCGGCAATATCGCCCGTCAGCCATGTCCGTATCAATCGCGACCGATCGCCGCGTTCGGCGTCCCACGCGCGGATGGTCCCCTCGAGCAGCTCCCGGTCTCCATCGGGCGCGATGAAGCCCATCGTCTCCACCCCCTGAACCACCAGCTCGTCGTTACGCCCCATAAGCCCGCTGAGGATCGACAGCATCCCCTTGACCAGGTTGTCAGCGACCTCGGAGGCCGCGCCGAAGTCCAGGACGACGATCCGGGGCTGTCCCTCGGGGCCGCGCTGGACGAAGAAGTTCCCTGGGTGGGGGTCCGCATGGAAGAAGCGGTCGTAAAACAGCTGCTTGTAAAACATCGTGACCAGCTTGGTGGCCACCGCGTCGGGCTCGAGCCCCATCGCGACGAGCGCGTCCGTGCGCGAGATCTTGACCCCCTCCATAAACGTCATGGTGAGGACGCGGTCTGAGGAGAGGTCGGCGTAGGTCGCCGGGAACAAGACGTCCGGATCGTCGTCGAAGTTGGCCGACATGCGGTTCAAGCAGCGGGCCTCGTTCAGCAGGTCCGTCTCCCGCTCCAGCATGTCGGTCAGCTGCTCGTGCACGCGTTCCATCTGGCCGATGGGGATGAACCAACGATACACCTTGAGGGCCCACCAGAGGACTTTGAGGTCGATCCGGATGACCGTCGCTATGTCTGGGTACAGCACCTTCACCGCGACCTTGTCGCCATCTCTGGTGAAGGCGCGGTGGACCTGCCCCAGTGACGCTGCGGCGATGGGCTGCTCGTCGAACCTCTCGAAGAGCTCCTCCGGTAGACTCCCCAGTGAGCCCTGAACCGTCCGGGCGATGCTCTTGTATGGCTGGGCAGGGACCTCGTCTTGGAGCTTCTCGAGCTCCTTGCTGTAGGCGCGCGGTAGAAACGTTCCCATGATGGAAAGGACCTGGCCGAGCTTGATGTAGACCCCGCGCAGACGCACCATGCCCTTGTAGAGGCGCCGGGCGTTGGTCCGGTGGACGCGCTTCCAGCGGCGGTCGACCCAGCCGGGGTTCGCCAGCAGTTTGCGCAGACCCAGCTGGAATACATAGCTGATGAGGATCCGGCTGAACACGAACATCGCTCGGATCAAGCGTACGGCAGGCCACATCGCGTCAACATCCTCCTCGTGTCTCGTGTGGTAAATTCCAACGTGACATTCAGGGCTTTGGGGCGCCAGAGCCGTGGCGCTCCGACTTGGATCGACCCGCGCCGAGGGCGCCTGATCTGCGCCAGGACGACCTCGATGATGCCATGGAACCCACCCATCAGGCCACGTTTCGCTGCTCCAAGGTGCGCGGGCTTGTAACGCCGGGCACGGGCCCGTGCCCCCAACGGCACCGCTGCAGACGGGGAGTTTTTTTTCTCTTTCTTGTTCACACTTGGCGTCGTCGCGACCGCATGGGGGGACGATGGAAAAGCACATACAAGCGGCCATCGCGGCTGGGTCATTTCGCGAAGCTCTCACGCTCATCGCCGGGGCGTATTCGGGGTCCCTTCTGCGGTTCTGTTATGGGCTGGTGGGCTCCGAGAGCGAGGCCGAGGAGCTCCTGCAGGACACCCTCACCCAGACGTTTCAGGCGCTGCAGCGCTTCAGCGAAGCCTCCAGCGTGCGCAGCTGGGTGTTCGGAATCGCCCGCAACATCTGCGCCTCGCACTTGCGGCGCCGAGACCGGCGCGCGCGGATCTGGGCGCGGTTCAGCCGCGGTGACCAGGTCGCTGTGCTGCCCGATCCGCTGCCTCATGATGCCGCCCAGCGCAATCAGGAGCGCCGCCTGCTGATGGCGGGGCTGACGGCCCTCAAACCGGCACACCGGGAGGCGGTCTTGCTGCGCTATCAAGCGGGGCTCGAGGGGCCCGAGATCGCGAGCGCTCTCGGTATCCGTCCTGCGGCGGCTCGCAAACGCATCTCACTGGGCCTGGCACATCTCCGGCGGCAGCTCACACCGCTGCTCGCCGACGCCGCCTTGACGGCGACACCACGAACGACATCTACAGGAGCGTCCGACGATGGACCAAACACATTGCGCGCGGGTTAAAGCCCTGCTGACTGATGCCCCCGACCGCGGGACCACGCTGCCCAGCGAGCTGGCCAGTCATGCCGCGGCCTGCGACGTCTGCGGCTTGGAGCTGGCGGCGGCCGGACGGCTGGTGTCGCTGATAGCCGCCGTGGGCGATCACATCCAGCCCTCGTCGACCGCCGAACAGTTGACGGCCCGCGCCGTGCTGGCCGCGGCGCCAGGGGAGACCGAGCGCGCTTCGGCCCGGCCCTGGTTGTGGGGCGCCGTCGGCGCTCTGGCGGCCGCGGGCGTCGCGCTGGTGCTGGCCGACGCGGGCTCTTCCGACGCTCCCGGGACGCCGGACGAGAGCGCCTTGCAGGCCCGCGGCGCCGGCGGGTTGACGGATGAACCCGGCGGCTCGGGCGGGCCGGCTACAGCCGCCGCGGGTCGCGCACCGTCGCCCACTCAGCCCCTGCGGATCGTGCGCTGTCATCTGCTGGCGCTCGGTGAGGAGGCCCCCTGCGCGGTTACGGATCACACCGTCAGGACGGGCGCCGCAGAGCGCGCTCGGCTTCAGCTCAGTGATGGGACCATGGTCACGCTCAATCATGGCTCGGAGCTGCAGCTAGGCGATGGGCCCCGCAGCGTGCGCCTGGAGGGCGGCGAGGCCTTTTTCGACGTGGTCCGTCAGGCGGGCCTCGAGCCATTGACGGTGGCGCTTCCTCGCGGCCACGTGGAGGTGATAGGGACCAAACTCACCATCAAGGCGCGCCCGAAGATGTCGGTGGTGGGGGTCCTCACAGGTGAGGTGAAGGTCCACAACGGGGGCGGGGTTCAGCCCGTGACCGCGGGCCAACAGGCCGTCGTCCTGGAGGAGGAGCCGCCGGTGCTCGGCCCGGCGCCCAATCTCGGGGTCGCCACCGACTGGGCGACGGACCGCCCGGTGGGGGGCCTGGTGGAGGACGGGGCGGCTGTGACCGGCTTCGGTGCGCTCAAGGCGCGCAAGCCGGGCGCCCGCAAAGACGCCCCGGAGCGGTCGCTGCGGCTGGCGGAGCACGCGGTGAAGGTCACGGTGCAGGGGCTCGTGGCGCGCACCGAGGTGACCGAGGTCTTCGCCAATGACACGGGCACGACCCTGGAGGGGATCTATTCCTTTCCGCTCCCGCCGGGCGCCCAGATCGCCGCGCTGGACCTGGAGGTCGAGGGCAAATGGGAACATGGCGCCATCGTCGACCGCGTTCGTGGTGACAAGATCTGGCGGGGGGTGATCCGAAACGCGCTGCCCAAGAAGAAACGCCGAGTGGTCCGAGAGGAGTGGATCTGGGTCCCGGGGCCATGGCGTGACCCGGCGCTGATGCAGTGGAAGCAGGGCAACCGCTTCGAGCTCAGGATCTTCCCGATCCCCGGTAACGGCTCTCGGCGTGTGCGCATCGCTTACACTCAAAAGCTTCAGCGCGTTCCAGGCGGGCGCCGCTATGTGCTGCCGTTGGCGCCACACCCGAGCGGTCAGGCGCGCTCCGATCGCTTCGACGCGGAGGTGCGTGTGGGTGGCGGAAAGGTCGCGGAAGACGTGCGATTCGGTGGGTACGAGATGGCCCGGACGGAGGCCTCGGGGCGAGTCGTTGGGCGCTTCGCGGCGCGCGACTTCAAGCCGACTGGGTCGCTGGTGGTCGACATCGCCGATACGGCTCGGGAGGCGACGTCTGAGCTGTCCCACGTGAGCTTTCAGGACCCGACGGACCTGACCGCGAACTACGCGATGCTCACCCTCCGGCCGAACCTCCCGAGCCTGACCGCTGGGGACGCCGCGATCCAGGCGGTGCTGGTGGTCGACCACAGCTACAGCGCTCAGGCTGCGCGGATAGCGCGCGCCGCAGAGCTGGTGGAGGGCACCGTATTGCGGCTGGGGCCGACCGCGCAGGTCCAGGTCCTGGCGTGCGCGACGCGGTGTGCCCCCGTGGTCGGGGGGACATGGTCCCAAGCGACGTCACAGACGGCGAAGTCGTTAGCGCGCGCTGTCGCTGCGCTGGAACCTATGGGCGCCTCTCGCCTGGACGCCGTGTTCGAAGCCGCGGCGGCGCGTTTCGACGAGGGCTCGGAGGCCCGTCGGCGGGTGATCTTCATCGGTGACGGCGTCCCATCCATCGGCGAGGTGGAGCCAGCGCGCCTATCCGAGGCGGCCAAGGAGAGCCTCGGAGCGGCGCGTCTGACGACGGTGAGCCTCGGCGGCGAGGTGGACACCGCCATGCTGACGGCCCTCGCTGAGGCCGGATCCGGAGCTTACGTTGCACATGGGCCAGGCGCGACCATGGCGTCGACGGCGTGGGAGGTCGCGATGCGCCAGCGTCAGGTCCCGCTGCGCGGGTTCGAGCTGGAGCTTCCCGCGGGAGTGCGGCAGGTCGTGGGTGCTCCGGCGCTCATCTGGCCCGGCCAGGAGGTGCTGGTGGCCGCGCGTCTGGACGGACCGGTGAGTGGCCAGGCGGTCCTCAAGGGGACGCTCGAGGGCGAGCCATGGCGGCGTGAGTACTACCTGGAGCTTCGTCCGTCGCCCCATGGCGGCAACGCGTTCGTGCCGCGGCTTTGGGCCGAGGCGCGGATCGCCGAGCTGCAACTTCGCGACGACGCCGCGGCGCGGGCCCAGGTCGTCGCGTTGTCGACGCGTCACCATGTCTTGAGCAGGCACACCAGCCTGATCGTCCTCGAGAGTCCGGCCATGGCGCGGGCGTTCAAGGTCTTCGACACGCGGCCGCCGGTGGACTGGACCGGCGACGAGGACATCGACGTGGTCTCCGAAGAGCCCACCAAGCTGTCCAGCATGGGGGCCACGGCGCGCAAGAAGAGCCGCCGCAGCGGTTTGCGCGACGATGATGCAAAGCTCGCGGGGCGGCCATCATTGAGGGTAACCCGGCCCCCGACGCGGGAATCGAAGGTGCGTTCACCGAGGCTGGGGCGGCTCTCGCGGCGCCGGGGGCGATGGGCCAAGCGCGTCTGGTACCGGACGGCCGCTGTTCGAGCGGCTGGGGGCATCAGCAGCTTCGACCAACGCCGCCTGATGCAGCGCAAGAACGCGCTGCAGGGGCGACCGAACAGCCGTGACCGGACCCGGGCTCTGGTGCGCTGGCACGTCCGACTCGGCGACCTGCAGGCCGCGCGAACCCTGGCCGACGCCTGGCTCGCCAGGGATCGGATGGACATCGAGGCGCTGACCGAGCTGGCGGGCATCGCGGCCCTGGAAGGCAAGCTGGCGCGGAGCGAGGAGCTGCTGGCGAGCGCTCTGGACGTGGACCGAACCGCGGCCCCGGCTCATGATCGGATGCACGCCCTGTACCTGGCCAGCGGCGACACCGGGTTGGCCTGCGCTCAGGCCAGAGCGAGGGCTCTATTGCTGACCGGCCCGACCCCTCGGCAGGTGGCCGAGGCGGCGCGCTGTGGTGGCGCTGACGAGCGGCCGCGCTTCATGGAACGTCTGGCCAAGCGGCGTGATCGCGACAAGGCCGACAAGCTGCTCGCGAGAGCGGACGGGTCCCCCCGAGTCCGTGGGAAGATCAAGCTCCAGGCGACCTGGCAGGGGGGCGGGCAGGTCGACCTGCTGGTGGTCACGCCGAGCGGCCGAGTCGTGAGCTGGCAGGGCGGCGACCGCCGAACGACAAGCGCGCTCAGCCAGAGCACCGGCGCCGAAGAGCTCGGCGTGCGGGGGCGTGAGCTGGGGCGTTACCGGATCTACGCCGTCCGGCGAGGTGGTGAGGGCCCTGCGGTGAATGGCTCGGTCCGGGTGAAGTCTTACGGCAGCGCGCGCCGGGCAGCCTTCGAGCTTCGTCCAGGCGAACGGGCGCGTCTCTTCGACGTGCGCATCGAGCGCAAATCGCGCATGAAGTTCTTCAACCGGCACCTTTGAACGATGGAGCTGCTGAGGTCCGCGGTCAGGCGACGCGATGCGCGAGGGCGCAGCTGCTCATCACCTCTGGGTGATCCGAGCGGCCTGGGTGTCACCAACCCAGTCTGCCGCTCACCTCGTCCAGCAGCGCCTCGTAAGCCACGGCTCCGCGGCAGGAGTCGTCGAAGCGGCCCACCGGCTTTCCCGCGGCCTGGGCTTGGGCGAGCCGCGTGTTCACCGGGATGCGAGTGTCCAGCAAGGTCCTGCCGTACCGGGTCTGAAGCGCCGGCTCGACGCACTCGTTGACGGCCTTGTTGCGGCTGTCGTATCGGGTTCGAAGCACCCCCAGGATGCCGAGATCATGGCTCAGGGTGTCCGACAGGGTCTCGACGGTCTCGAAGATATCGTCGACCCCCTCGAGGGCGAGCACGCTCATGTCGCAGGGGACCAGCAGCCACTCCGAGGCCATCAGCGCGTTGATGGTCAGGTTGCCCAGGGTGGGCGGGCAATCGATGACGATGAGGTCATAGTGTGTCCTGGCCACCTTCAGGCATTTTCGGAGGAGGAACTCCTTGCCGATCTTTCCCGCCATGACGCCCTCGGCCTCCGACAACGCCTTGTCGCCGACGGTCAGGTGCAAGTTCGGCACGGTCGTGCGTACGGCGATCTCCTGGACGTCTCGTCGGCGACCCAGCAGGACCTCCGACAGGGACCCCGAGGCCATCCCCCGCAGCTCGGCGGCGAGGGCGGTGGTGCAGTGGCCCTGTGCGTCTACATCGACGAGCAGGACGCTCCGGCCGCGCATGGCGAAGCCGGCCGCGAGGTTCACCGCGGTGGTGGTCTTGCCCACGCCCCCCTTGCGGGCGCAGACGCTGACTATTCGGGCGTTGCGATAGCCCTTCGCGAGGTTGGCGGGCCGGTCAACGCTTCCGACGATACGGCGCAGATGCTGCGACAGAATAGAGGCCATAGCCGTGTTCTCCCCGAACCATGATGGATAGGGCGAAGATAACGCTGCGCGTCATGGCGTCAAAAAAAGTGCGCGCCTATTTGTGCGCTTCGAAAGATAGAGCTCTGGGTGCAGCCCCGGCCGCGCACAAGCGACCTCTTGGGGCCGTCCGGTCGACCGTAGCGCGGCCACGTGTCGCGAAGGCGCTCAGCCACACTCGGCGCGTCTCCGTGGACACGTTCGGAAACAGGCCAATTTCCTTGCCCGTCCACCAGTCGTTGTTACGATGAGGCCGATCGCGCACCGGCGTGCGTGGCATACCCCTTGCAGATTCATTCCGCATGCGAAACCTCACGACAGTTTGGATCCTCGTCTTCTGCTCTGCGCTGGCCGGTTGTGACGACAGCTCGTCGACCGCACCCGTCGATCCCTCCGCGACCGCCGCGCCAGGGGCCAGCGAGCAGCAGCGACAGCCACGGGCGGTGTCGACCGCGCATCGGGCGGGGGCCGAAAATGCCAGCGCCGCGGTGGCCCCTCAGCCCGCCGCTCTCCCGGGGATGATGGCCGCAGGTCAAGCGGCGGGGGCACAAGCGGCGGGGACGCTCAAGCTGTCCGAGCGCCTGGTCACGTTCCTTCAGCGTTGGTCAAAGCGCGAGACGGCTTTTGTGGAGACCTACAAGGCGACCTTCACCCAGGAGCTGGCGAAGTTGCGCTGGTTCAAGAGGCTGTCGGCTTCGGTCTACGAGGCGCGCGGCTACTCCCTGGCTTTCAGCGACGGCACCAAGCTCATCGCCGGCGTGCCTATGCTCGCCTCCCTCGAGGCCTTGGAAAGCCACGGCTTGGACCCCAAGCCCTATGGACGACAACAGATCCGAGGTCTGGTCAGCGCGGTCGACAAGGCGTCGGGGGCGTACCATCGCCTCCTGGAAGACACCGGCGGCCTCAAGGAGGCTGCTCTGTGGAAGGTGCTCGACGCGCTCCGCGGGCGGTCGAGTGTGTCCTCGGTGGAGCTGGACAAGCTGCTCGCCGATGAGGCGCTCTCCGACCTCGATCTCGGGGTGCTGACGCGCATCGAGCAGCGGACCGACAACGTGTTTGATGCCAAGGCGGGCCTCAACACGGCGTTCGTGCAACTCGACCTGGCGCTGACCCAGGCCTATCTCCGGTACGCTTACGAGATGCGCTACCGCAGGGTGGCCCATCCTTTTGACGCCGACGCGTCTTACGGGCGAGGCCTCGAGCGCTCTGCCAAAGCGCTCCTGGAGCGCTACAAGCGGACCCCCTTCGACGCCGGATTCGGGGACGTGCTGGCCAAGCTGGAGCCGCAGATCCCGGAGTACCAGCTCCTGCGCAGAGGCCTCCGTTTCTATGAGGAGCTGGCGGCGACGAACGAGCAGGTGAAGCTCCCCAGCATCGCCTCGCGACTGCGACCCGGCTCCAAGGGGCGGTTCGTCGTCAAGTTGCAGGAGCGTCTGAAACAAGAGGGCTATTACGACGGTGACATCCACCCACTCTATGACGAGGCGCTGGCCGCGGCGGTGACGCTCTACCAGACCACTCATCAGCTCAAGGTGGACGGCGGCAAGATGAGCTACTCCACCCGCAAGTCCATGAACCGGACCTATGCGCAGCGTGCGGCGTCGGTCAAGCTGGGGCTCCAGCGCCACCGGGAGAGTGACCTTCATCAGAACCCCGAGTTTCTCTTCGGGAGCGCCCCCTATCAGGCACGCATCAACATTCCCGCGTTCGAGGCGACCTTCTTCAAGGACGGAAAGCCGGCTCGTGCGCACAACGTGGTGGTCGGCGGCAACGTCGTCGGCGTTCATGAGAAGACCGGCCTCCGGGGACACTTCAACCGTACTCGCCTGTTCAGCAAGAAGCTCAAGACCGTCGTCTTGAACCCGGTCTGGCGGGTGCCGCCGCGTATCAAACAACAAGAGCTGGACAAGCAGCTGCTGGACGAGCCGGACTTTTATGCGAAGAACAACTACAAGGTGAAGATCCTCGCCGATGGGACCGAGCAGGTGACCCAACTGCCAGGCCCCAAGAACGCGCTGGGCCTGGTGAAGTTCCTGTTTCCCAACCAGTACTCCATCTACATGCACGACACGCCCCGCAAGCGCCTCTTCAAGCGCACGATTCGGGCGTTTTCCCACGGCTGCATGCGCGTCGAGGGCGCGTTGGACCTCGCGCGGTTCATCCTCATCGACGTGGAGGGCATGAGCCCGCGTACCTTCGATAAAGCGCTGGATGCGCGCAAAACCTATGGCGTCAGGCTCAAGACCTTGGTGCCCATCAGCATCGACTACAACAGCGTCGGGATTCACGACGAGACCGGAAAGGTCATGTTCTACGCGGACATCTACAAGTTCGACCGGGACTATCGCGCGGGAAAGACGCCGTACAAGCGTTACCCGCAGCGTGGCCTCGAGCAGGCCGTGGTGTTGGCGCAGAAGTCGGGGCCGCAATGAGCGACGGACCCGCCGACATCGATGATGCGCTGGCGAATCTCGACGCCTCGCAGCTCGAAGGCTTCGAGATGATCATCAACCCCGACGGGACGGTGACGTTTGTGGACTTTCCGCCTGAGCTGCTGGACATCGCGCTCGCCCTCAACCCGGACGATCCGCTGGTCTGTGAACGTATGAGCGCGCGCCAGAGCGCGGCGAGCGACGACTGACGCGGGATCGAGCATGCGCAACGTCCTGCTGACGATTCAATTCGACGGCACCGATTTTGTCGGTTGGCAAATGCAACGCGGTCATCGCAGCGTCCAAGGGGTCCTCAATGACGCCGTGGAGGAGATGGTCGGGCACCCGGTGACGCTCTACGGCAGCTCCCGGACCGACTCGGGAGTGCACGCCCGCGCGCTGCCGGTCAACTTCGAGACGCCCTCCGCCATCCCTCTGCAGGGCTTCGTCAAGGGGCTCAACGGGTTGCTGCCCGCCGATGTGGGGGTGATCGACGCGCAAGAGCGGCCGGTAGGGTGGCGCACGCGCTTTGAGTCGGTCGCGAAGACGTATGTCTATCGAGTCCAGCTTGGGGCGGCTCGCTGGTCCATCCACACCCGCACCGCGTGGCATGCGCGATGGCCGCAGCTCGACCTGGCCGCGATGAATGACGCCGCCGAAGCGATGCTCGGCGTCCACCATTTTGGGGCCTTCCGCTCGTCCAGGTGCGTCTCGCACAGCACTCAGCGACGCATGTACAGCATCGAGGTCACCCGCCGCGACGACGTCCCCATCGTCGAAATCCGCGCGCTGGGCAACGCCTTTCTGCACAACATGGTGAGGATCATGGCCGGCACCCTCGTCTCCGTCGGGCGCGGCCAGCTCGGGCGCGCCGACGTCGAGCGGGCCTTGGAGAGCCAGGAGCGATCCCACGCCGGGCCGACCGCCCCCGCCGCGGGGCTCACCCTGTGGGAGGTGTACTTCGAGGGGTATCCCCGGCTCGGAAAGCCCGTGGGTGACAGCGCCCCGCCGAAACCGGTTGACGGTCCCCCGGGCGCGGGTTAGCGAGAGCGCGAATCATGGGGACACCACTCGACCCACTATTGAGCGCTTTGGTGCATGACCGTCGGACGCTCATCGTCGTGGGGCCGGGCGGCGTCGGAAAGACCACCACCTCCGCCGCGGTCGCCTTGATGGGGGCGCGGTTGGGTCTCAACGTGCTGGTCTTGACCGTCGACCCCGCCAAACGCCTGGCCAACTCTCTCGGCATGAGCTCCCTGGGCAACGAGGAGGTCCGGGTCGATCCCAAGCTCTTCGCCGAGGCTGGCATCGACCTGGGCGCCGGGGCCCTCCACGCCATGATGCTCGAGATCGACCGCTCCCACTTCGAGAGGGTGGGGCTCGAGCCCTCCGGCTCGCTCCACGCCATGATGCTCGACACCAAGAGCACCTTCGACCAGGTCATCGCGAGACACGCCCCGGACGTCGCCACGCGCGATCGCATCCTGGCCAACCCCTTCTACCAGCAAGCGTCTTCGGCGCTGGCCGGCAGCCAGGAGTACATGGCCATGGAGAAGCTCTATGAGCTGCGCGAGGACCGAGACTACGATTTGATCGTGCTCGACACCCCGCCGGCGGTCAACGCCGTCGACTTCTTCCACGCGCCAGAGCGGCTGTTGAGCTT